>JAOUDB010000242.1 GCA_029859485.1 Desulfuromonadales bacterium
CTTCCCGCACCCCGTTGCTGATAGCGGTTGGTGGCTTTTTGCTGGTGATCGCGGCCCTGCTGGTGGTTCTTCTGCCGCTTATGAGCGAGAACCGAACGGCACCGACAACCGCGCTTGAAACCGACACACTCAAGCCACAGCCTCCAATCCAAAAGCAGGCGGCCACAAGTCCGGAAGCGACGGATCAGACGGCAACCGAGATCGAACAACTGATCGGAACCTGGTTGCGTAAACAGGCTGAAGGCGAAGCTGAGAACGTCGCAGCATGGGGTGGTGAAAGCTATGTCGCGGCCACGACCCGGGGCAAAGAATGCAGCCAGTTGCTGCAAGAAAAACAGTACTTGCCGGCAAGAGAAGCATGCAATCAAGCGATCGATAAACTGAGCGCCCTCATGGCGTCAAAAGAGGCGCTTCTCGAAGAAACCGTTGCTGCAGGACTGCTGGCTCTTGAGCAGGGCACCTTTGAGCTTGCAGTCGAGTATTTCCAGAAAGCTCTCGCCATCGATGCCGATCAAGAAAAAGCCTCAGCGGGTCTGCGCAGAGCAAAGCAACTGCCCACGGTTCTGCGTTTCATGCAAGACGGTGAGACCATGGAAATCGCCGGTGATCCGGAAGGCGCGCTTCGGGCGTTTTCAGAAGCCGCAACTCTTGATCCCGACTATGCGTCGGCGCAGCAGGCTCTGGCCCGGGTCAAAGCAGCGATCGCCGAAAAAGAGTTTCAACTGGCCATGAGCCGTGCCCTTCAGGCGATGGCCGAGGGCAAAAACCTGGCCGCCAGGACAGCTCTGCAAAAAGCCGAAACCATCAAGCCCGGAGATCGTGCTGTTCACGATCTCAAGCAACAGCTTTTGCAGAACCAGCGTGCCGCCAGACTGTCCACCCTGCGTCAGAACGCAGAGCGCATGGAGCGGGAAGAGCGTTGGCCGGAGGTCTTAAAAACCTGCACGGAGGCGCTCAGCCTGGATTCAAATGCGGCCTTCGCCTCCAGTTGCAAGGAACGGGCGAGGTTGCGGGTTGAGTTGGACAATCAGTTCGCAGCGATTTTCGCCAAGCCGGAACGTCTCTTCACCGAGGGACCCAGGAAAGAGGCCCGACAAACGTTACGCTATGCCTCGCAATTCTCTCCCCGCGGACCAATTCTCGCGTCACAGATGGACCGGCTTGACGTGTTGGTCACCGAGGCCGAGGCCGAGATTGAAGTCGTGATTATTTCAGACGGGCTGACGGATGTGGCGATCTATCATGTCGGCCGTCTGGGCCTTTTCCAGGAAAAACAACTTGTTCTGCGCACAGGCAATTATACCGCCACTGGCAGCCGTAACGGCTTCAGGGATGTGCGGCAGACACTCAAAGTTCGACCGGGCTCCGGCAAAATGGTCTTCACCCTGCGCTGCGAGGAACCGATTTGAACCGTCTGATCGAAATAATCGGCAGAGAAGAGGCTCTCAAACTTGATGAGACCAGCCTGCCTCTGCTCATCGGTATGGACGCCACCGCCCACGTTCGTCTGGATGGCAACGGGGGCATCGTCGCTTATATTGCGGAGTCCCGTAACCATCTCTTTCTGCAGCCTGCGGACGCCACCGCACCGGGTTCTTTTTTTCATAATGATGAACCGGTGACCGGATCGGTCTGGTTGAAATCTGGTGATACGACCCGCATCGGGGACACCCTCATCTCCTGGCATCTTTCAGGACAGCGTGTAGAGATTCATCTCTCCAAAACCTCGGCCCAGATGCTGCGCCCCCCTGTTGAGCCCCCGGAGGAAAACGGCGTTGAAGAACTGATCCTGCCGGTTGTCGAGGCGCCAAAAACCAATGGACACAGGCTTCGGAACCTGGTCGTTATGCTCTTCCTGCTCCTTTTAACCGGAGCGGCCTTTGTGCTGCTGGCCAACCCCCTCTCTGTCATGGTCACACCCGTTCCGGACAACCTCTCGGTGTCCGGCTTTCCACCACCACTGAAATCCGGCGACAGCTACCTGGGGATTTCCGGTCGTTATACCCTCCATGCCGAGAAGAAGGGCTACCTCCCTTTAGAAGAGACAATTGAAATTACTGGCGGCGGCAGTCGTTACAGCTTCACCATGGAGAAGCTGCCGGGCCTGCTTGACCTGACCAGCAACCCCTCTGGAGCCACCGTACTAGTCGATGGCCTTGCGAGGGGAGAAACCCCTCTACAGAGTATGGAAATTCCTGCTGGTAGCCGTAGCATAGGCTTCGAACATGAACGCTACCTGTCACACGAAGCAACGATCGAAATCGAAGGTTTTGGTGCGAAACAGGCACTGCACGTCGAACTCGAACCGGCCTGGGCCATGGTCACTCTTCGCACAAAACCGGAGGACGCAACCCTGAGTGTCGACGGCGAGGAGCTTGGCACAACGCCGCTGGAGTTGGAACTGATCGCTGGCAGTCGTGAGCTGGTCTTTAGCAAGGAGAACTTCTCTCCCCTCGAAGTCGAGCTTGACGTTGTCGCGGGAGAGGACACGACGCCCGCTGTTTACCAACTTGAACCGGCGCCGGCCAAGCTTTCCCTCGCGTCGGTTCCGACAGGGGCCACGGTCACTATCGACGGTGGCTACAAAGGGCTGGCGCCTCTTGCCATCGAGCTGTCACCAGGAGAAAAACACGACCTCCGCCTGACTCTGGCCGGTCATCAGTCGGCAAACCGCAAGGTGCTATTGGAACCTGAGGAGGAGCGTGAGCTCAATATCAAGCTCGAACCGGAGTACGGAACGATCTTCATCACCGGGGATCCGGCAGATGCCATCCTCTATATCGACGGCAAAAAGCAAACTTTGTCCAGCGGTCGCTTCCGACTGACCACCAAAACTCACACTGTCGAAATGAAGGCCAAAGGTTACACGAGCGCAAGCAAGTCCGTGACGCCACAAGCCGCCTACAGTCAACGCATCGAGATAAAGCTGCAAAGCAAACAGGCAGCGATCACGCCTGGAAACGTGACCGCCCCCAAAGCGGTCAAAACAACGGGCCTCGGCCAGAAGCTGATCCTCATCAAACCAAAGCCTTTCATCATGGGAGCCTCCAGGAAAGAAGCGGGGCGTCGTGCTAACGAAAGTGAGCATAAAGTCACCATGCAGCGGCACTTCTATCTCTCGTCTCACGAGGTGACAAACGCTGAATACAAACTCTTCCGGGCGCAGCATTCTTCCGGCATGTCCGGTAACCGCTCTCTCGACATAGATTCACATCCGGTCGCAAACGTTGCCTGGGAGGACGCCGCAAGATTCATGAACTGGCTCAGCAAAAAAGACGGACTGCCAGCCTTCTACCGTGAAGAGAATGGCACCATGGTTGTCGCCGATCCGGCAGGCTTGGGCTACCGCCTGCCCAGTGAAGCAGAATGGGCCTTCGCTGCCAGGATGGCTGGCCAGAAAGAACGGGCGCGCTACCCCTGGGTCGGAAACTATCCGCCGAAGACCAAAGCAGGCAACTTCGCCGATGAATCAGCGCGCCACCTGCTGCCCCTGGTCATCGAGGGCTATAACGATGGCTTCGCAGCGAGTGCGCCGACCGCGTCTTTCTCTGCAAACCCGGTAGGCTTTCATGACCTCGGCGGCAATGTGGCGGAGTGGTGTCACGATTACTACTCCGTTTTCAATGGCAATGCGGAAAAGAACGTTGTCGATCCGATGGGCCCGACAAGCGGCGCACATCGCGTAGTCCGGGGTTCAAGTTGGCGTGACGCCAGCATCACCGAACTGCGCTTCAGTTATCGCCGCTACAGCAGGGAAGCCGCTAATGACATTGGTTTCCGTATAGCGAGGTATGCAAAATGAGATTCTTTACCATCACGCTGGCCCTGTTCCTGATCACGGCCAGTGCGGTTGCTCTCGACAGGGACACCAGCGAGCAGGCCCGAAAGAGCGTAGAAGCCGGTGAAGTGAAGAAAGACACAGAAAAGAAGGTCACGAAGGAACAGAAGTCACCGGAATGGCCACGCCCCTATAAATCGACAGAAGAGATAAGTGTGGACAGCATTGTTCCCTTCCCGACTGATATCTGAATGAGGTGATACGTCTTATGCGCGGAAAAAATTTCCCTACCGAGATGATCTACCAGGTTTTTAGCCTGCTCTTGGTCTTTATCATCGTTCATGGAGCCTATGTCTCCCTGATCCGGCCCAAAGCAGAGTCATTCCTGAGCATGCAACAGGCCCGAATGGTAGAACAGCCCGACGCCGTTCAGGAACAAAGCTTCTACGTGGTCATCCGTGATTTCGAGCAGGAAGCCTGCCTGGTCCTCTTCTTCTGGGCCATGGCAATCCTCATCTACAAGGGCTTCGCAATCTGGCGTCAGCAGGGCCAGCTGGATGAAGACCTGCTGCAACTGCCCGGCAACATGCCGATCGGCCCGGAAGATACACGGGAGTTGATGGGACGATTACAGGAACTCCCGAACACGAGCCGTGATTTATTGCTACCGACAGCTTTATTGAATTCGGTGCAGCGGTTCGCCGCAACCCGCAACATCCAGGATGCAGCCACCTCGGTCCGTGAAACCTGCGAGACCCACGGCGACCGTCTCGATTCCGAGCTCTCCACCATTCGCTATATCGCCTGGGCCATTCCCTCGGTGGGCTTTATCGGCACTGTGCGCGGTATCGGCGCAGCGCTCTCCCAGGCCCATCGTGCCGTCGAGGGAGATATCACCGGCGTCACCCAGAACCTCGGCGTTGCCTTCAACTCCACCTTTATCGCCCTGGTCTTGAGCATTGTGATGATGTTCTTTATTCATCAACTTCAGCACCGCCAGGAGCGCTTGATCCACGATACCGGCGCCTACTGCCAGCGCAACCTGATCAACAAACTGCGGATCAAACCCGCACCCTGAAACTAAGGTCTTTTCGTGCCCCCTCGTCGACGCAGCAGTTCACAATTCAACCTGGCATTCCTCGACGTCATGTGTTGTGGTTTTGGCGCAGTCGTGCTGTTGGTCATGCTG
>JAOUDB010000243.1 GCA_029859485.1 Desulfuromonadales bacterium
CTTTTCCTGCCAGATGATTTTGCCGTCTTCATGCGCTTCCATTGGCGTCCTGCCACAACACATCTTTCCCTGATCTGTTCGTTCATTATTGTAGTAATCGAGCCAAACGTACAGATCTTCCTGCAAGCCCTCCAAGTTGGGGTAGACCTTTTTCCTGAAAGTGACTTGATAGAACTCCTGTAGAATTGTCTTGTGGAAACGTTCGCAATTCCCGTTAGTTTGCGGATGCCTGACCTTGGTCTTGGTATGATCGATATCGTTGACGGCCAGATAGAGCTGGTAGTCGTGATGTTCGACCTTGCCGTTGAGCAGATCGGCAGCCGTGATCGGCGTCTTGCTCGTATAAAGTTTTGCGAAGGCGACCTTGGCATAGGTATCGATAAAGGTTTGCTGGTAAATCCGGCCGACGCCCTTCATCGTGCCCACGTAGAACGTGTCCTGGGAGCCTAAATAACCGGGGTGATGCATCTCGATCTCTCCGGAAACCTCATCGTCATGCTTTTTTCGTTCAAGAGCTTGAAACTGGGCTTCCGTTAGGATGATCCCTTCCTCAGCAACCTTCTTTTCAAGGGCTTTAAGCCGATCCTTAAAGCATGACAGGTCATGGCGAAGCCAGACGCTACGGACACCACTGGGCGAGATAAAGGTGGCCAGTTTACGCAGCTCATTACTGGCTCTAACTTGGCCGTGAGCAGGGAAATCAACGGCGTATTTAACGACAGCGTCTTCTGTTTGCTCATCAACCCGTTTGGTTGCCTACGATCCTTCTCTATCAGGGCCTCGAAGCCTCCTTCGTCCACCGCATCCTTGTAGCGATAGAAAGTGTCTCTTGAAACGCCCATAACCTTGCAGGCCTTGGACACGTTTCCCAGCTCTTCAGTCAGGTTCAATAAACCTACTTTGTGTTTGATGATTCTTTCGATACCATTAAGCATGAGGGTTACCTTTCTGTGTTTTGATGTTTTTGGTTCGCACCTTTCATCAAAACCGGTAACCCTCACTTTTTCAAGCTCGGTGTCAGATCAAGTCTGAACTACTGCAATTGAATCGAGTTATGCAGCGTTCACATTTCTCGATTTTTTTGTATCAGCCAGTAAACCTTTTTATCTCGCCTTGATTTCATCTTTTTTGAACCCCAACTTTCGGAGGATCCCTGCGATTCTCTTTTGGAGACAACGAACTCAGCTTTCTAAAAAAGGCTTGGATTGATAATTTCAGGTGGCCTCAATTATTAGTGTTCTTATTGCTGGTCAAAACCCAGAGACACGCTGTCATCGCCTCAAGGCAATCAGGTTGAAAGTGGCCCACTTTGAATCAGAATCAGTGGCCCAGTTTGGGTCCGAATACGCACCCAACCACCTTTGTGAACCACAATGTGGCATATACTGTGGAACCAAGTTATCAAGCATGTACGCAAGAAAGGTACAAAGTTGTCTAATTTTATCCATAGCTAGCTTGCTAGGTAGGTCTTTTGTCAATTTAGCTATCTTGTCAGGAATGAAGTGAAATTTTGAAGTTAAGTTGCGTATTGCTAACAGGTTAGCTAGGGGTCTAATGGCTTTTACTTACATGTAAGAACGGTTCACTGAGTACGATGTTTTTATTGCTATTCGATCGAATAGCAGGGAATAGCTGTTTTCGCCCGAATCGTGTTTAATCTGGCCGTTCGTCGAGCGAAGTAAAAGACCTGATTGTGTTCAGTAGGAACTAAAAGTCGGGACTGTGCACACATGTGATATTTTGAAACTAAATGGGCTTGGCCATCAAGAGGCGAGGTTTCTCAATCATAGGACGTCAATGCTGTCTTTTATGCGTTGAAGTATAGTATCGAATGGAACCATTTCGTCATAATACAGGTCTTTAGTTTTCTCATATTCAGAACGATAAAGATCTTTGATTTCGGGGGAAGAAAGTAGGAAAGCTTCGTTTTCTGCTATGCAAAGATTGTCGCCTCTACGGAAGCGGTGTTCTTTTCTTTTTTGGTAGTCGTCAGTTTTTATGAAATCAGCAACCTCCGGATTGTCCAACAAACAATATATATCGTAATAGTGCCTCAGGAAATTGGTTGGGAAGTTCCCATCGTTTTGCTGGGTTCTGTATTTTGTTGAAACTGTTTGGAGCTTCTCTACAAAGGTGTATGCCGGATTGTAACACTTGATAGCCATTGCCCGGTTGTCAGTAATTGATTCATCAACTTTGATCCCTTTATCTGCGGCCCAAGATGATATGTCCACTTCTTGATTCGGGGTAGTATCGTCAAAGCCAACTTCTAAAAGGATTCCTGGTTTTAGGCCGGGGAGAGGGTCGAAGTAACTCTTGTAGAACAACCGTATTCCGGCCCCTCTTAAATATTGGTCGTCAAATTCATGGTCTCTCTCAACTTCACTAAGGCCTGGTATCACAATTTTTGTATTAGCTAGCCAGTCATAGAACTCTCGGCGAGTTTCTACATGACTGTCTTTCGTGTGCTTCGGATTTGTTTTTACACCCATCTTTTCGGGAGGTTCTATCCTAATGTCAATGTCCTCTGAGAATCGGTGAATGATCCCATATCCTTTTGAGAGTGAGGTCCCACCCTTTACCTCAAAATCTAAGTTGAGTTTCTTGAGACCGTAAAGACAGTGCATTATCCAGTAATCCTTTTCTACGAGTTGAGGCAAAATCCTCTTTTCCCGTGAAACGACTAGGAGCAAGTCTTTAAAGTCGGAGAGATTGTGAAGAAAATTATCTGGAGTCACAGGAGAGTGCTTCCTCAAAAACTTTACGAGTTGATACTTTAGCAAACTTCTTAACAGCAGTTGCTAGGCGTCGGGTGTTCATCTGCGGTGCTTTTACGCGAACACGTTGAAGAAGTTTTTCGTGGTCTTCTGCGAGATTTTTTAGGTTGTTTACGAGTTCAACCAAAAGAAATTCAGTTGTTGCCTTTTTGGGGAATCGAGCCTTCATTTTGAAGTCGAAAACTTGTCCCTCAAGTTCAAAGCGGCCATGACGTTTGTGGTTATAAACAATCTGTACATTGTATAGCTGAGTTGTCCCTAGGCCTAGAGAGTTGTAGTCGTTTGGAGAAGTTAGAAGAAAATCGTCGTCTTTAAGGAATGCTTTCACTAGCTTCTCTGGTTGAGGAGGCAACTCTCCAAATCTTGACATTTTAGGGAATGCATAGAGACCCCTACTAACCTTTGCTAGGGTTCCATTTTCAACAAGCTTTGCCAAGTCTCGGTCAACGCTTTTCGACCATTTTTCAAGGTCGGCACGTCGATAGACCTGTCCTGGTCTTAGGCGTTTCTTTAGGTTGTCTAGGCTTTTCATATTTCACAACATACCATCTATAAATTCTAAAAGCAAAGTAATTTCATTTAAATTTCATGCAAAAAACATTCTATATACCTATTATTGCATAATATTATTAAATGTAAAAATGAAAACATCACAATGTGTTTTTTCCGTCTTTTTAGTTGTCTTTGCCTCAGTGGCGATTCGAGGTAACCTTACTCAAATGCTGGTGGACCAGCAACATTGCCCATAAGGCGAGGGGTGAATCTCAGTTTTCGGAGCAAAGCTAATTTGTCTGTCGGCTGGAGTTTGAGCTGTGAGCTGTCAATTGACCCAAAATTAGAGTTTGTCTGGGTTCGTCAGAATTTTTCATTTCTATTATTTTTACACCCACCCAAACAATGTGAGAGGATAAATTGTAAATCTCCACTCGGATGTCTCAAACTCCCTACCTGACTGAATTTTTTCTTAGAACTCAAGATTTACGGGAATTTCGATACCTTTCAATTTTCTGCTCGCCAAACAATGTAAGACATAAAGTAAGACAGATCCTCTTTCTAAGATCGTCCATAACTATCAAGATAATAATTACCAGGTATTAGCAAATAATTAGAGTCAGTTGACAGGCCTTTTTAAAAGGTTAACCTCAAAAACACAAAGAGAAAATCCCGATAAAGCCAAACCTGCCGTAAGGTAGGGACGGAAAGTCACGGGTCTAATCTTCTTTTCCTTTAAAGATCGCCGGGCTGCCAAAAATTAATGATTTGGCTTGCTCGGTTTTTTGTTACCTATAGCATCAGAAGACAAGAGGAGGAGATCATGAGACTGAAATGGATCATTATGAGTTTATCATTGGTTTTAGTAGGCTTATGGATTAACCCGGCGATAGGAGAACTAACACCAGAAGCACAACTCGGAAAGGACATATTCTTCGATATGGCTCTTTCCATAAATAAGAACCAGTCATGTGCCACCTGTCATGGACCCGAAGTTGGTTGGACTGGGCCTGACAGTATTCTCAATGCTCATGGATCTGTTTATGAAGGATCTATCCCTGGCCGATTTGGGGATCGTAAACCACCTAGTTCAGCCTATGCGACATTGAGTCCCGTTTTTTCTGTGGACAAAAAAGGTCTTTTTGTAGGGGGTAATTTCTGGGATGGCCGCGCCACGGGCGAAAAATTAGGAAACCCTGCTGCCGATCAGGCTCAAGGGCCATTCCTGAATCCAAAGGAACAGGCCCTTCCTGATTCCGCCTGTGTCGTATACCTGGTCTGCACAGCATCATATCTGGTCTCTTTCGAGGAGGTTTGGGGTGACGGGGCCTGTGATATCACATGGCCAGCGGATGTAGAGTCGACCTGTTCGACGGAAGGCTCCACTGTATCGCTTTCTTCTAGTGATAGAACCAAATCCGACATGGCCTACGACAACATCGCCTTGTCTATTGCGACATATGAGGCCTCAGGAGAAGTCAATGCGTTCAGTTCTAAACACGACTTGACGTTTAGTAACAGTAGTATCAAGGCAAAACTTTCCAAGGAAGAACAAAAAGGCTCTGCTCTGTTCCAGGGTAAGGGAAAATGTGCCAAATGCCACATATTCGGCGGCAAGAACGCATTGTTCACCGACTTCACCTTTGACAATCTTGGTCTTCCTCAGAACCCAGAGAATCCGGC
>JAOUDB010000244.1 GCA_029859485.1 Desulfuromonadales bacterium
CTTGCCGGTCTTCAACATATGTTGGATGCGCTGGGCGGTCTTCTTGTTGCCACACAGCTTGAGAAAACCTTCACGCTCCAGCTGCAGCAGATATTCCTCTGAAATCAGCATACCGGCAGGCACGTCGCCACCACAGATAATCGAGGCAATAATACTGCCAATTTCCGCATCATACTCAGAAGCAAAACCGCCCATCTGCAGATTCCAGAGTTGGCTCTTGATACTGGCCGCCACGCTGCGTCCAGGCGCCGGAATATTCTCCATAGGCCGCTTCGGCCGGAAGTTGACCGACAGGGCCAGCACCTTCTGTTTGGCGTCAGAGAGCAGACGGTCCATATCCATACTGACGCTATCCCCCGTGCGCATGTAACCCATATCGAACAGTTCGGCCGCTCCCATGGAGAACTTGGCCATACCAATCTGTTTAAAATATTTAAAGATGAACGGCGTCACATCGGTGTCGTGGCGTGTGGCCAATTCTGACGCACGCAGGCACATCTCCTTGGTTCCACCACCGGCCGGCAGTAAACCGACGCCGACCTCGACCATGCCCATATAGGTTTCCGCATAAGCGTTGATTGCAGCAGCATGAAGGCAATATTCAGAAGCCCCACCAAGGGTCATATTGAAGGGCGCGGCCACCACCGGCACCTTGGCAAGCTTGATTGCCATGGTCGCTTTCTGGAAAACGCGCACCATCATGTTGATATCTTCATAGGCCCCTTCCGCCAGGGCTACCGCCAGAAGCATCAGGTTGGCGCCAACAGAAAAGTTGGCCCCCTGGTTACCAATAACCAGGCCGACGCCTTCTGTTTCTGCCCGCTTGATCGCCTTATGGGTCATGGCCAGTATATCGCCCGTTACTGCGTTCATTTTTGAATGAAACTCCAGGCAGTAAACACCATCACCAAGATCAATGACTGAGCTGCCGGAACTCTTCTCAACCACGCCCTGACTCTTCTTGAGTATCTGTAGATTGACCTGCCCCGGCTTGAGTGGATAAGGACGATATTGGTTAGATTCCAGATCGAAAAATTCTTTTTGGCCGGACGCGTTGAAACGATAAAAACTTTTGACCTTTTTCAATGCTTCAGGAACGATGACTCCATCGCTTTCTGCACGCTTGACGAAGTTTTCGACACCAATGGCATCGAGCATTTCGAAAGGCCCGATCTCCCAATTGAAACCCCACTTCATGGCATTATCGACGTTGACCACGTCGTCAGCGATTTCCGGGATGCGCTTAAAGGTATAGACCAGAGTGTCGCGCAAGGTCTTCCAGGCGTATTCGGCCGCCTTGTCCTTCCCTTCCACAACCATCCTGATTTTCTGCGCAGGATCTTCAACCATCTTGACCGCTGCGATGGAAGCGAATTTCGGTTTTTCGACAGGCTTGAACTCTCCACTGGTGTAGTCGTAATAAAAGATCTGTCGCTTGCCGTCGACTTGTTCTTTACGATAGAAGCCAGCCTTGCTCTTGTTGCCAAGCAGCCCGTTGTCGACCATCTCTGCCATGAACGCCGGAACCTTGAAAACCTCGCGTTCCTCATCGTCTGGCAACAGCTGATAGGAATTGTTACCGACATGGATCAGGGTGTCGATACCAACCAGGTCGGCGGTACGAAAGGCTGCTGACTTCGGCCGACCCGTCGCCGGACCGGCGATAGCATCGACCTCTTCCACGGTCATGCCCATAGCGACCATGTGCTCAATGCCCTTGTAGATGGCATAAACACCGATCCGGTTGGCGATAAAGTTGGCCGTATCCTTGGCGTTAACAATGCCTTTGCCGAGCCGAAGGCCGATAAAAGCAGCGAGAGCATCGACCACGGCCGGATCCGTCTCGCGACAGGGAACAATCTCCAACAGGCGCATGTAACGCGGCGGGTTGAAAAAGTGGGTGACCAGGAAATTCTTACGCACCTCGGCCGGCAAGCCTTCAGCCATGGCGTTAACTGACAGGCCGCTGGTATTGGTCGACAGGATCGTCCCCGTCGTCAGGTGCGGCACCACTTTCTCAAACAGGCTCTGTTTGATCGGCAAATGCTCAATGACCACCTCGATCACCCAGTCACAATCCTTAAGCCTTGGCAGGTCATCATCAAAATTGCCGACCTCAATCTGGCTGGCGTACTCTTGCAGATAGAGTGGCGCCGGTTTCATTTTCAACAATCCCGCAAGACCCGTTGCCGCAATGCGGTTGCGCACCTGGGGCGTATCCAGGCTCAAACCCCCGGCTTCTTCCTCACCACTCAATTCCTTCGGAACCATGTCGAGCAACAAAACATCAAGACCTGCGTTGGCCAGGTGGGCGGCAATCGTGGCGCCCATAACTCCGGCGCCCAGTACGGCCACACGGTTGATTTGCCTCATGTGAGTCCTCCATTATCCTGCGGTTGATCCTCAGAATCGTTGCCGTTGCGCAAGTAAAGCCGTTCGATACGGTCCTGGTACTTGGCAGTAATCACCTTGCGCTTGAGTTTGAGGGTTGGCGTCAGTTCTTCTCCATCCACGGAAAAATCTCGCGGCAGGAGAATGAATTTTTTTATCGTTTGATAGGAAGGCAACTTGTCGTTGATGCGTTGCAAACGGTAAGCATAACGTCTCTGCACCTGCTCATTCGTGACCAGGTCTTCCGTGTCCAGGTAATCAAGACCTTCTTGCTGCGCCATTTGGATCAAGCGTTCCAGGTTCGGCGTCAGGATTGCGACGAGATAAGGTTTGCGATCACCATAGACAAAAGCCTGTGAGATGTACTTGTCCATTCTGAGAACATTCTCCAGGGGTTGCGGCGCAATGTTCTTGCCACCGGCGGTGATGATGATCTCTTTTTTCCTGTCGATGATATAAACGTAACCATCCTCGTCGATCCTGGCAATATCGCCCGTTTTCAGCCAGCCGTCCTGCATAACCCGCTCAGTCTCTTCGGGGGCCTTGAAATAACCCTGCATCAAAAGAGGGCCACGAACCAGGAGCTCACCGTCGTCGGCAAGCTTGACCTCCGTTCCGGGCAACGGAGTGCCCACCGAACCGAAGCGAATTTTCCAGGGGCTGTTCAGGGTAACAGCGGGGCTTGTTTCGGTAAGTCCATAGCCCTCAAAAGTCGGGATGCCGATGACCCACATAAATTCGTTGATCAGCTTGTCGAGGGGGGCCCCGCCAGAAATAAAATATTTCAGTCGACCGCCAAAACGCTTGCGGATCTTCTGAAAGACCAGCCAATCGAAGAAGCGGTACTTAAGGCCGAGCAGCCCTAGCGGCTTCGGGTCTATGTAACGACGTGAAATAAATTCACGGCCAACCTTGATCGCAAGGTGAAAAAGGCTACTGCGGATTGAAGACATCTTGTGAACATCCTCGTAAATTCGCGCGTAAATTTTTTCGAAAAGTCGCGGCACGCTCACCATAACGGTCGGACTGGCTTCCTGCATATTTTCAACGACCTTGTCGATACTTTCACAGAAAGCCACCTGACAACCCGTCATCAACGGTGCGTAGTAGCCTGCCGTGCGCTCAAGGACATGACTCAAAGGTAAGAAGCTGAGGAACGTCTCGTTTTTTCCAAAGGCTTCCAGCTTCTCCAGGCCATAATGTGCATCATAGAGAACGTTGCCCTGGGTGAGCATAACCCCTTTGGGAACACCCGTGGTTCCGGACGTGTAGATGATTGTGAGCAGGTCTGTAGACTGGATAGCATCGATACAGCTTTCGATCTTGCTGCGCTCCTTCTCGGAGACCGGATAGGAGTCTTCCGATAATTGGTAGAGGCTATAAACTGGGAGCTCGCGACTACCGAGGAAGCGATCAAAGGAGACGACTTGCTCAAGTTCCGGAGTTTGGTCGCAGACGCTAAGCAGCTTTTCGTACTGGATCCGGTTCGAAACAAAAACAATTTTTGCTTCGCAGTGATTGATGACATAGGCAGCCTGCGCAGCAGTATTGGTCGCATAGATCGGAACGGTGATGCCCTGCACACACTGAATTGCAAAATCAGCAATCGCCCAGCCTGCACGGTTTTCGGAAAAGATCGCCACCTTATCACCCGGATCGACACCGGCCTTAAGCAATCCACGCGCAGCCATGAGCACTCTTTCGTAGAAATCGCTGTAACTTAACGATCGGAAGCGTCCCTCTTTCTTATAACTGATGGCAATCCGGTCAGCATACTGCTCTGCATTGGTTCTGAGCATTTCCGGGATCGACTGGTGCGGCAATTCATACATATGAGGCAGGCTCCCGGGTACGGCAACAATAAAAGGATGCGTTACAACGTCAGGTGTGTAGAGTGATTGCCATTAAGTATATCAACAGGAAGGAGACGAGCAAGGAGGGAACACAGCAAAAGTACTGAAATGACAAACTATTCGTCGATTAGCCAGAGAGAGGCGAAGCATTCCAGCGCTGCACAAGAGAGAACTCCTGCGACAACGCGAGAGTGGCAAGAGAATGTCGGGCAAGCGGAAAGCTTCTCAGCCACCAGTTTCCATCACAGGTGCAGGAACCAGCAAGATGTGCAGGCCCGATATCCTGATCAGGGTCCGAGAAGCCATCACCCTTACCTTTCAGCCAGGCTTCCTTGCGCGTCCAGATGCGATAAAAGCACCTGAGCCTGCGCGGTTCGGGGCAGGCACGCAGCCACTGGTTCTCGGTTTCGGAGAAGAACCTTCGGGCAAGGTTGGTATAATCCAGGCTGGGGTTCATTGTCTCAAGATCAACACCCACCTCACCTCGGCTCACTACGGCACACACACCCCAGTTGCCTGAGTGAGCCAGATTGAACGCGGGCGAATCAGCAAGGCCGACGAGTGCAGGCTTGCCCGCGGGACCATAAGAAAAGAGAAGAGATTGGGGCTCCATCTCCAGGTAACCGGAGAGGATCTGACGCAAGCGAGCACGGGCGGCTACAAAAGCGCGGGCTTTATCTGGGCTGCGCAGACGCTTG
>JAOUDB010000245.1 GCA_029859485.1 Desulfuromonadales bacterium
GGCAAGAAGGATAAGAATTTATGAGTGATGTAACGACTACGGCAACCAGCGAGCGCGGCTTTTTCGATGAAGGCCAGTACCCGGGGATCTTTGCCTGGCTCCTCTCCACGGACCATAAACG
Organism: Desulfuromonadales bacterium; assembly: GCA_029859485.1. Lineage (GTDB taxonomy): Bacteria > Desulfobacterota > Desulfuromonadia > Desulfuromonadales > BM103 > M0040. Next base: position 122 of record JAOUDB010000245.1, read on the forward strand.
TATCGGCCTGCTTTACTTCTGGTGCATCATCTTCTTCTTTTGTGTTGGTGCGATCCTCGGCCTACTGATTCGTCTGGAGCTTTTTGCCCCGGGTGAAACAATCATGGGCGCTCAAACCTACAACGCCGTCTTTACTCTGCACGGCGTTATCATGATTTTTCTCTTTATCATTCCTGGCATACCGGCGGCCTTTGGCAACCTGATCATGCCGATCCAGATTGGCGCCCGTGATGTTGCCTTTCCGAAACTCAATCTCTTCTCCTGGTATCTTTACATCACAGGTGCTATGCTTGCGGTGACCTCACTCTTCACCGGCGGCGGGCCACCGGACACCGGCTGGACCTTTTACGTACCCTTCTCGGCCCAGACCAGCACCAACGTTTCCTTAGCCGCCGTGGCAGTCTTTATTCTCGGTTTCTCGTCGATACTCACCGGTCTTAACTTCGTCACCACGGTTCATCGCTTGCGAACCGAGGGCATGACCTGGATGCGCATCCCGCTTTTCACCTGGTCACTCTACGCTACCGCCTGGATCCAGATTCTCGCCACACCGGTCATCGGCATTACCGTTGCCCTGCTCTTTGCTGAACGGGTTATCGGCACCGGCCTCTTCGATCCGGCCCAGGGTGGAGATCCGATCATGTTCCAGCACCTGTTCTGGATCTACTCACATCCGGCGGTTTACATCATGATCCTTCCCGGCATGGGTGTGGTCTCCGATATCATCCCGGTTTTTTCCCGCAAGCCCTGCTTCGGCTACAAAGCCATCGTCGTTTCAAGCCTCGCCATCGCCTTTGCCGGCTCCCTGGTCTGGGCACACCACATGTACACCAGCGGCATGTCAGACATGGCGGTCTTGGTCTTCTCGTTTTTGACCTTCATCGTTGCCATTCCCTCGGCTATCAAAGTTTTCAACTGGCTGGCGACCCTCTATGAAGGCTCGATTCTGCTCGACCCGCCGCTCCTTTACGCACTGTCATTCATCCTGCTCTTTACCATCGGCGGGCTAACCGGTCTGGTTCTCGGCGCGGCAGCAGCAGATGTTCACGTGCATGACACATATTTTGTTGTTGGCCACTTCCATTTCGTCATGTTCGGCGGTACCGGTATGGCCTTCTTCGCCGCCATGCACTATTGGCTGCCAAAGATCTACGGCCGCATGTACGACAAAACCATCGCAACCGTTGCCTGGGCTATCATGGTCATCGGCTTCCTGATTCTCTACATCTCAATGAAGATCGTCGGCATGCAGGGGATGCCGCGCCGCTACTACGACTATGTCCCTGAATTTACCGGCCTGAATCAATTGGCAACCGTCGGCTCCTGGATTCTGGCTGTTGGGCTGGTGCTGATGTTCGCCAACATTTTTCGTGGCATTTTCAAAGGCGACCCTGTAGAAGCCAACCCCTGGGGCGGAGCCTCTCTCGAATGGCAGATCCCCTCACCCCCGCCGATGGAGAATTTTGGCGAGGAGGATCCGGTGGTCACTCACGGCCCTTATGATTTCACGAAAGCGGGGATCCTATGAGCGGCCATGTTCACAAGGATTATACAGGCGCCAAGTTCGGCATGTGGCTCTTCCTCTTTACCGAGGTATTACTCTTTGGCGGACTTTTTCTCCTCTATGCCGTCTACCTGGCGCGCTATCCACAAGAGTTTATTTCAGCCGGCAAAGAGCTCAATGTCTGGTTCGGTGGCGGCAACACCTTGGTCTTGCTGACCAGCAGCCTGTTCGTCGCCATCTCGATCACCGCCTTACGACGTGGTGCCAAGACGCTCTGCCTCCGGCTGCTCGGCAGTACCATCGCTTGCGCCGTCATCTTTATGGTCAACAAATACTTTGAGTGGAGCGCCAAAATCAGTCACGGCATCTATCCCGGTTCGGAGCACCTGAAAGAGATGCAGCCCGGTGAGATGGTCTTCTTCAACCTTTATTATCTAACCACGGGACTGCACGGTCTCCACGTTATCATCGGAGCCCTGGTCATCGCCTGGGCCATGATCCTGATCAAAAAGGACCGGGTCAATGCCGATGATTGGGTTATTCTCGAAAACGCCGGGCTTTACTGGCACCTGGTTGACCTGATCTGGATTTTTGTTTTCCCGTTGTACTATTTGATTTTGCACTAACCAATACTGAGAAGACTTAACGCAAAGACGCCAAGGGGTAAGGACGCAGAGAGAACTTCTTAGTTTTAAAAACCATAAAACCGATTTTCTTTGCGTCTTGGTTTTGACATTTGCGCCTTGAGTGAGTAAAGCGAATGGGCGTTAAAAGCTTTTCGCCCTTAAGTCTAAAAGAGGTATTTATGTCCGAAGAACACACTCACATAGTTCCATATAAAACTTTCGCCATTGTCTGGATCGGACTACTGATCCTCACCGGGGTCACCGTAGCCGTAGCGCAATACAACCTGGGTGCTTTGAACATTTGGGTTGCCCTTGGCATTGCGACACTCAAATCAGGCTTGGTGGTTGCAGTCTTCATGCACATGAAGTACGAAAATCGTCTTTTCAAGCTATCTTTGTTTGCAGCGTTGGCGATTCTGGCGATCTTTATAGGCCTTAACTTTTTTGATGTTCTATACCGCTAAGGAGAGACTGTGAACACCCAACCTCTGATCACTACCACTGAGGCAGTCGACAAGGCTTTTTATATTATCTTCGGCATCAGTGGCGTCGCCCTGCTCGGCATCACGGTAGCCATGGTTTACCTGGTCTGGCGATATAATCGCAAAAGATATCCTGTGCCACTCAGCCAGAAAGATCACAATGTTTGGCTCGAGATTACCTGGACCGTCATCCCGTCAATTCTGGTCATGCTGATGTTCTGGTACGGCTGGGAAGGCTACCTCTCCCTGCGTCGCATCCCGGACAACGCTATCCCGGTCCAGGGCAATGCCCGCATGTGGTCGTGGCTCTTCACCTATGAGAACGGCAAAACCTCTGACAAGCTTTATGTTCCGGTCGGACAACCGGTCAACGTAAGACTGAATTCCGAAGATGTGCTACACAGCTTCTATGTGCCAGCTTTCCGGGTGAAACGTGATTGTGTGCCGGGCATGGAGACTTACGCCTGGTTCATCGCTGAAGAGCCGGGCAGCTATGACCTCTTCTGTGCAGAATATTGCGGGGTCGCTCACGCTGACATGATCACCACGGTCGAAGCCATTCCCGCCGCAGAATTTGCCGGCTGGCTGGCAGAGAAACCGTCAGCGACTGCTGCTGGCAAGGGCTTACTGCAAAAGCATGGATGCCTGGGCTGCCACTCTCTTGATGGCTCGGCGTCTGTAGGACCAAGTTTCCAAGGCATCGGAGGACGCCAGGTCACAGTGATCGCCAATGGCGAGAGTCGAACCCTGACCAGTGATCGTGATTACCTGGAAAAAGCGATTCTCGATCCGAATGTGGAGATTGTTGAAGGCTACCCACCGGCCATGCCTCCTTACGCTGGGAAAATCCCCGAAGAGGACATGACAGGAATCCTTGATTACCTGCTCAGCCTCAAGGCTGATGGACAGTCTGGCGAAGAGACCACAGAGGACAAAGCGGAAGAGAAGGCCCCCGCTGAAGAAGCAACAGCACCCGCTACCTCTGAAGAGCCAGCAAGCCCTGCGGAACGTGGCGAAGTGCTGGCAGCCAAGAACGGCTGTCTCGGCTGCCACAGCGTTGATGGCAGCAAACGCGTTGGCCCCACATTAAAAGGCTTCTGGGGCAGTGAGCGTATCGTCACCCGTGATGGCCAGGAGACATCCCTTGTTGCTGATGACAACTACCTGATCAAAGCGCTTCGCGAACCATCTGCGGACGTGCTTCAAGGCTACCCCCCGGCGATGCCGCCCTACCCGGGCCTCAGCGATGAAGAGATTCAGGACCTGCGTGCCTGGCTGGAGACATTGAAGTGACATGCAGAGCCATTCCGGAACCATGACAAACCTGGCGGCATTAAGTCGTCTGATCAGATTGCCCTTATCGGTGATGATTGCAATCTCGGCCCTCACCGGAGCTCTGGCAGCAGATCAACAGGTTTCCGGGCTCGTCCTCTGGGCGCTTGCCTGGGGTATTTTCCTGCTCAGCGCATCCTGCTCCGTTCTCAACCAGGTCCAGGAACGTGCGACTGACGCCCTGATGCACCGGACCTGCCGCCGCCCACTGGCCAGCGGCGCTCTCTCGCCAAGGTCGGGGATGTTGATCGGCTTTCTTTTCGGCAGTGGTGGGCTCGCCATTCTCTTTGTGGCCACCGGCCCGAACACAGCCCTGTTGGGGCTGGCTGCAACGGCCTGGTATCTACTCACCTATACACCACTGAAACAGCGCTCATCGTTGGCCGTGATTGCCGGAACCCCCTGCGGAGCCCTGCCACCACTGATTGGCTGGCTGGCCGCCGGAGGAGACCCACTCGACCCACGCCCCCTCGCCCTGGTCCTGCTCATGGTGCTCTGGCAGGTTCCTCACTACTGGCTCCTGGCGCTACCTGATCGTGAGGAGTTGAAAAGGGTTGGTTTCAAAGTCCTGCCGCAAAAACTAAGCGGCCATCAACTCTTGAACATCAGCCATTTCTGGATTCTCGGCATGGTGACGGCCACCTTGTTACTGCTGCCGATGCAGTTGGTACAACTGCCCATCCTGCAGGGGTTGATTGCCGGCCTGGCCATCTCTTTTGCGATCTGGACAACAGGTATTCAGAAAAAGACCCTCTTTATTGAAAAAACCGCTGCCAAACTACGCATCGGCTTACACATCTACCTCGGCCTGATACTGGGCTGCATCCTCCTCAACGGTCTCCTGCTGAGACTGGCACTTTAATCTCTGACT
>JAOUDB010000246.1 GCA_029859485.1 Desulfuromonadales bacterium
AAAGTTTTGAGCAGATGCCTCGCAAGAGGGCCTAAAAGCTGGAAGTGGCGACCTGAAGTCGTGAGGTCAAGCAGGGTGCTTATAGGACGTCAGGCATTGTTGGTTGATAATGCAGACGCAAATAAGGAATCGCCGTATACGGAACCGTTCGTACGGTTGTGTGGGAGGACGGCGGGGGCAACCCCGCCTCCTACCTGATTTCTTCTGCTTTGCTATGTCACTCGCTGTGTACAGAAGACTACAAAATTCGCATTTTTGCAAAAAGCTCCAGAAAAGCTCTTGCAGTTATGCAAAACCGCGTTTTAAGTCTCATTACTTCCCATCGTAAACCCCACTGTATACGCCCTTTCTCCTCTTTTCATTGTCCCGGACCAGTCGCTATGCCTTCAGGCCGCGTCCTGGCGTTGTTTGCGTTTGTGCAAAAACACGATTTTATCCAACGCTCAAAACATCCCGAGCATTGGAATGTAAGTATCTGTAATTATTTTACAAAAAAACTTTTTTAGGCGTGCCGATTGTTTGGTATACGGATTGCCATTGTTCTTAGTCACAAGTTGCTCAAACGTGTGGCGGAAAAGAGCGAAACCTATGCATTTACAAAAACCCGGAGGCACTAGAAGAAAACCAGTCATCGGGGCCTTCAAGGCCCGGTGGCCATTGTCATACCGGGTTCAGCAATTGAGACAATACGGTTTGGATAACTCAATACCGATTACAAGGGAGGAAAACATGAGCAAGCAGAATGTATCAACAAAACGCGGTTGGACAGTGGTTCTGGCCGGGACCGGCATCAACCTGGCGCTGGGCATCCTTTATACCTGGAGTATCTTTAAAGGCGCTATCGCAGAGTCAATCGCTGCAGGCGGAACCGGAGCCTTTACCTGGGACAAGGCCTCAATCAACGACCCTTACGCAACGGCCTGCCTGATGTTTGCTGTGGCCATGATTGTTGCCGGTAAGGTTCAGGACAAGTTCGGCCCCCGCGTTACCTGTATCATCGGTGGCCTGATGGTTGGTACCGGATTTATGTGGATCTCGCAGACCACCGACTACTGGGCATGGATCGTCGGCTTTGGTTGCATGGCCGGTATGGGCATCGGCTTCGGCTACTCTGCTGCCACCCCGCCTGCTTTGAAATGGTTTCCTCCAGCCAAGACCGGCCTGATCGCCGGTATCGTTGTCGCCGGCTTCGGTCTCGCGTCAGTCTACATTGCTCCTCTGGCTCAGTATCTGCTCGGTGCCTATGGTTTGCAACAATCGATGCTTTACTTCGGTTTTGGTTTTGTCGCCATCACCTGTTTCTTCGGCATGTTCCTCGCTAATCCTCCCGAAGGTTATGTTGCTGATCCGAATGCTGCTAAGTTTACAGCCAAAACGGTCGTTACAGAGGATAAAGCGCCTTCAGAAATTCTCAAAACGGCCAAATTTTATACACTCTGGACCTGTTTCTTCATCGGCGCTGGTGCCGGTCTCATGGTCATCGGTAGCGCTAAAGGCCTGGCTAAGGCCAGTATGGGCGAGATGGCCTTCCTGGTTGTGGCCATCATGTCTGTCGGTAATGCTGCCGGTCGTATCGTCGCCGGCGTGGTCTCCGACAAGATTGGTCGTGCCAACACTCTGGTTATTATGCTCGTTTTCCAGGCGGTCCTGATGTTCCTGGCGATCCCGGTGATTGATGGTACTTACAACAACCCATTGGCAATGCCTCTTCTGGTAACCTTCATGGTCTTCAACTACGGGACCAACCTGTCTCTCTTCCCGTCCTTCGCCAAGGACCTCTGGGGTGCCAAGCACTTCGGAATGAACTACGGTGTCCTCTTCTCAGCCTGGGGTGTTGGTGCTTTTGCACTGGTACGCGTCTCCGAGATGCTGCGCGTCAAGACCGGTGGCTTCACCATGTCTTTTGCTGCTGCCGGTGCTCTGCTGGTTGTCGGTGCCATGCTCGCGGGCACTTTGAAAACCCGCAAAGCCGAAGTTCCTGCATTTGAAGGTGCTCTCGAAGGCGAAGAAGATCTGGTGCTGTCGAAAGCCAGCAACGAATAATTTGTTCTCTACCGTTTGCAAACCCTCCTTCAGGAACAAACGGTCTCGGCCCCGCCATTACTGGCGGGGCCATTTTAGTACGAAGTTAAAATGAATGATAAAGCCCCCCGGGTTGGAGGGTTTTTATTTGTCTCTGCAAGTTGCTCCAAGCACCTTCGAAAAGGTTTATTCTTTTCTCTCCTGTAAACTTTACCCCCCTAAATAATGGTATATGTTGAAACTTAGCTTCTTTTTTTCTTGTTAACTCCCAATAAGGGAATTATAGTTCCCATTATGGGAACGATAGATGTCAATACTTCTGGCTTGGCCGACGTGCTTTTCTCCAAAACGCAGCGACAAGTGTTGTCCCTTTTATTCGGTAACCCGGACAAAAGTTTCTACGCCAATGAGATTGTCAGGTATGCGGGCGTGGGGATAGGCTCAGTACAGCGCGAGCTAGAGAAGCTTTCAAATGTAGGGCTGTTAACCATCGAAAAAAAAGGCAACCAGAAGCACTATACGGCCAACCGCAAGTCACCAATCTTCGAAGAGCTTAGAGGTATTGTACAGAAAACCTTTGGTTTAGCTGATGTGCTCAGGAAGGCCCTGGATGAGTTTAGAGATAGCGTTGAGCTCGCCTTTATTTACGGTTCTGTTGCAAAAGGAACGGACAAGGCTAACAGTGATGTAGACGTGATGATTATCTCTGATCAGTTGTCTTACTCTGAAATATTGGCATCTGTTGCTCCTATTGAAGCGAATATAGGCAGACCTGTAAATCCCACAATCTATACGACTAAAGAGTTTAAGGATAAAATCCAGTCAGACAACAGCTTTTTGACGAGGGCTGTAACTCAGCAAAAAATCTACTTGATAGGTTCTGAAGATGACATCCCAACAGTTTAAGAATCTGGTGGATACTGGCCAGTTAAAAGAGGAACCAGTTGATCAGGGCGAATTTGACGGCCTGGTTCATTCCGGGAGGTCGCGCCTCATTGATTCACGGCTCGATGTCTTGTCAATCGAAAGCCAATTTGATCTGTCTTACAATGCGGCTCATGCGCTTGCTTTGGCCGCTTTGCGCTGGAAGGGTTATCGTTCAGATAACCGCTATATAGTTTTCCAGTGTTTGCCCCATACGTTGGGGGTAAGTCCTGAAGTCTGGCGAATTTTGGCGCACTGCCATAATTTACGAAATTGAGGGGAGTATGAAGGATTTCTCGAAGTCAATAAACGTCTGGTTGTTGATTTAATTCAAGCCGCAGAAGTCGTACTTAGCGAAGTTGATAAGTTGGGGAACATCTCTTAACTTGTCTCGTCCTTTAGTTCCCGTATCATGAGGGTGGGTATGTCAGTGGCAGGATATCTGAGACAATTTTTCCATCAACACAGAACGATAACAGAGACTTTTCGTTTAAGGGTGAATCTGTCTTGCTCGATCGTGCGTTTTTGTGGTGAAATTGCTTGAAAATCTTTTGATGCCCATGAATGCTGATGTAAGAAGGTCTGGTTCCTAATGATCAAAAGAAAAACCTGGACTGTAACCGAACCCTGGCGAAACACCTCAGCAGGTGAGGCCTTTTCATCATTCGATAAGGTCTTTGCCTTGTCAGGGCCACCTGTTTCCCAGGATAAGGTAAGCCTTGTCTTCTGCGTCTGCATCGATGGGCAACGCTACTATGTAAAGCAATATCACTCCACCAAGGGGATCCGCAGTTGGTTTGGTCTTTCTCGTATTCGACAGGAAGCCCGCAATCAACTCTGGTTCAGTCGCATCGGCTTGCCGGCGGCACAGGTTGTGGCTTATGGAGAGGAGCATATTTTAAGCCGTACCTTTCGTGGTGGCATGATTACGGCTTCTGTCGATGACACCAGGGATCTGGCATGGATGGCGACTAACCAGCCGGACCTTTTTAAAAGTCGGCCATGGGTCAATCAGGTGATCAACCAGGTCGCCGAAATTACGCGGACTCTGCATCAGCACCACTTCTGTCATAATGACCTGAAGTGGCGCAACCTGCTGGTCTCGCAAGAATTGGAGAGCCCGCAGGTGTACTTAATCGACTGCCCGGTTGGGCAGCGCTTTTTCGGGCCATTCTTCGATTCTCGCATCATTAAGGACCTGGCTTGCCTGGATAAAGTGGGCAGACGGGCTTTAAGCAGGACACAACGGCTCAGGTTTTACAAAGAATACCGTCAGTGTAAGGTTCTCTCCGGCAAAGACCGAGAAATCATCACAAAGGTTCTCGTCTATTTCAAGTGGCGGGATTGAACGAATTCCAACGGCCTTTGAGCTGCTGACTCAATCCACTACAATCCTCTTTGTTGTCCCTCCGTAAGCATGCACTGAATCATGGGCTCTGACCGTGATCTGGTGAATGTCGACCGGAATCTTCACTCCTGAGAGACTGCGGGTAAAGGGCTGCTCGTTGGTGTGCGGGTGAGCCAATACACGCCTGGCCAGAATTTCGCCGTTCGGAGCTATGATTTCCCATCGGTCGGCATAATGATCCCAACCCTGGTCCACATGACTCACCGTCACATTGAAGCTGTATGTTTGATTCCCTGGGCTCTTGACTTCAACTGCAACGACATCTGCTTCACCACCAAAAACCGACCCGACAAAGCATAAAATAAGCAAAGCACAAAGAGTTGGATATCTCATATTTATCTCCTTGGCAGACATCTTTGCTATCATTGTAACAAATGACTTTGCTCGATGCAGAGCAGCATTGACAGACCGCTGCTCTTACCGCAATATGACGGCTCTTTTTAGGAGATGCCATGACAGCCCAACCGCGACGCCCAAAATCGAAACATGTCCATAAGCCCCGCGCCGAAGAACTGACCTTGACCATTGAGCAAATTGATGAGGATGGTCTCGGCTTGGCGACCCATG
>JAOUDB010000247.1 GCA_029859485.1 Desulfuromonadales bacterium
GCTTCAAGCCGCACCTTAAGGGTCTTGATGCCACGGGAGAGTAAGAACGAGTCAAAGGGAGAGAGGACGGCCCCAAAGGCGTTCTGGAAATATTTCAGGCGCTTGCCCAGATTTGGATCAGATGTTGTCACAAGCCCTGCGAGTATATCGCTGTGGCCACCTAGAAACTTGGTGGCACTGTGAATCGTGATATCAATGCCGAGGTCCAGAGGGCGCTGCATCAGTGGGGTCATAAAGGTGTTGTCGAGCAGGGTGATCAACTTATTCTCTTTGGCGATGTCTACCATGGCTCTCAGGTCAGTAATCTTGAAGAGAGGATTGGACGGTGTCTCAAGAAAGAGAGCTCGGGTTTGCGGCGTGATAGCTGCCTTCACGGCATTGATGTCGGTTGTGTCAACCAGGCTGACCGAGATTCCTTGATGCGGTAGAACTCCGGTGATGAAACGCCAGGAGCCGCCATAGAGATCGGCCGCTGCGATTAAATGGTCACCGCTTTTGAGGATTGCCAGGCTGCTGCCGATAGCGGTCATCCCAGAAGCATAGGCAAAGCCCCGTACGCCACCTTCAAGCAGTGCAATCGCATCTTCGACCTGGTCTCTACTTGGATTGCCGCTCCGGGCATAATCATATTCACCGGACACTCCGCCCTCGTGATGATAGGTGGAGGCCTGGTAAATTGGTACTGTGGCTGCGCCAGTTGCCGGGTCACGGTCTGTTCCCTGGTGGACCAAGACTGTTGCTGGGCGATAATTTGAGTGTGACATCTTTTGTTGCTCCTCAATTGAATGAGATTTTGTAGTTAGCGAATCAAGATCTTAAAGCGTAACGCAGAGACGTAAAGGGGTTATGCAAGCCGCAAAGGGAAAAGTTTCACACATTCAAAACCTAGAAATCTTCTTTGCGCCTTTATTTTTAGCTTGATTTCGCAGTTATTCACCTTAAGCCAAGGCCTGTTCCAGGTCGGCAATAATATCTTCAACGGATTCAGTGCCGACGGAAAGTCGTAGCAGCCGTTCACAGATGCCAAGGCGTTCACGCTCTGCTTCCGGGATGTCGGCGTGGGTTTGTATCGCCGGGAGGGTCATCAATGATTCTACGCCGCCAAGACTCTCGGCAAAGGAGATCAGTTTTAAGCGTTTAAGGACAGATCTGGCGTGCTCAGCAGAGCTGACTCTGAATGAAAGCATGCCGCCAAAGTCCTTAGCCTGATTCTTTGAGAGTTCATGGCCGGGATGTTGTTTCAGCCCCGGGTAATAGATTTCAGTGACTTTGGGATGTTGCTCGAGCCACTTTGCCACTATTATTGCGTTTTTGCAGTGCTGGTCAATTCGCAGGGCCAGCGTTTTCAGGCTGCGCAAAAGAAGCCAGCAGTCAAAAGGTGGCAGAATTGCGCCGGTCGAATTCTGCAGGAAGTAAAGTTTTTCACCAAGTTCTTGGTCTCGAGCGATGAGGACGCCGGCACAGAGATCGTTATGACCGCCTAGGTATTTGGTGGCGCTATAGATGACGACGTCGGCGCCGAACTCGCAAGGCCTCTGCAGGAGCGGGCTGAGGAAGGTGTTGTCTACGGCGAAGAGGATGTCGTGTTGTTGACAGAGTTTTCCTAAGGCGGCAAGGTCTGAAATCCCAAGCAGGGGATTGCCGGGCGTCTCAACCAGAAGTGCTCTGGTCTGATCGGAAATCGCCGCTGCCACAGCTTCTGTGTCTGTGGTGTTGACGTAGGAGACGGTCAGGCCGAAGTTGGCAAATATCTGGTCAAGAACGCGATAGGTGCCGCCATAAAGGTCTTCACTGACGATGAGATGATCGCCCTGGGAAAAGTGCAGGAAAAAGGTTGTGAGCGCTGCCATTCCCGAGGAGAAGACAAGCCCGCGTGAGCCCCCTTCCAGTTCCGCCAGGCCATTTTCGAGAACCTGTCTGGTCGGGTTCCCTGAACGGGTGTAATCGTAGCCGGTCGATTCGCCTACTCCTGGATGTCGATAGGTTGCACTCGGATAAATGGGAACGCTGATTGCGCCGGTTTTTTCATCGAAGCCGACACCCAACTGGATCAGATTGGTTTCTTTTGTAAAATGATCTGCTTTTTTCATCTTTCCTCCTCGGTGGGTGAGAGGGGAACGAAAAAACCCCTTCTCGGATTTTGAGAAGGGGCCTGGAAAGACAATACACATGTCCTCTAAGCTCCGTCCCCATCTTCCCCCGATATTCCGGGGCAGGAATTAGCACCTGGCACTCCCCGTCACGTAAAGCTCCGGGTCATCGGTTGCTGTGGCTTCAAAGGGCCTGTCCCTCCACCACTCTTGATAAAGACGCTGCTGTTAAGCAACTATTTGACCACAGAAATAAAGAAATATGATGATAATGTCAACTGAAAAGGTAATGATTGACTGTCGGTCATATTCTCTTCTCTGTGGAAAGACCTCAGACTATGCCTTCGAAGAGAACGCTGGTGAGATAACGTTCACCGGAGTCAGGCAAAATGACAACGATCGTCTTGCCCTTGAACTCGGGCAGAGCCGCCAGCCTGGCGGCAACAGCCCCTGCCGCGCCACACGAGATCCCCGAGAGGATGCCTTCTTCGCGGGCCAGCCTCCGGGCGAATTCGATCGCCTCGTCATTGCTGACCAGCTCAACGCGGTCAATCAGCTCTAGATCAAGGATCTCGGGAATGAAGCCGGCACCGATACCTTGAATCTTGTGCGGTCCCGGCTGCAGCATCTCTCCAGCTAATTGCTGGCTGATCACTGGGCTATCTTCTGGCTCAACAGCGACCGAAATGATCTGTTTGCCCCGAACTTCTTTGAAATACCGTGAAATGCCGGTGATTGTACCTCCGGTCCCGACTCCGGAAACGATGACGTCAACATTGCCATCGGTGTCATCCCAGATTTCCGGACCGGTGGTTTTGACATGGATTTCAGGATTGGCCGGGTTTTTAAATTGATGGAGCAAGACGTAGCGATCGGGGTCACTCGCTGCCAGTTCCTCAGCTGCAGCAATCGCTCCACTCATGCCTTTTGCGCCAGGGGTTAGGGCCAGGTTCGCTCCGAGGGCTTTAAGGACCTTGCGACGCTCTAGGCTCATTGTCTCCGGCATCGTCAGTGTAATCGGAATCCCGCGCGCAGCAGCAACAAAAGCCAGGGCGATGCCAGTATTACCACTGGTCGGCTCGACAAGCTCCTTGCCGGGTCCGAGTAGACCTTTTTCCTCAGCATCCCATATCATTGACGCACCAATACGGCATTTAACCGAATAGGCCGGGTTACGCCCTTCTATTTTGGCAAGGATGGTCGCCCCGCCTCTCGCTCCTACACGATTCAGCTGCACAAGGGGAGTGCGTCCGATCGAGAGAGAGTTGTCTGTATATACCTGGCTCATGGCAAACTCCTTAAATCTTTGAAAGTGTGTTTTTATCAGTTTAATCTATCTTGAGTGATCTGCATCTCGTTAAGTATGAAATTTTAAGGGGATAACTTATACGTCCTTTTAAAAAGGGCTCTTCCTTTGTAGATAAGAAATTACATTGCTCGCTATGTTGAGTATATTATGACAATACAAAAATGCACTATATCAGTCAAGAATAAAATTATACAAAACTACTGCAGTTCGGTGTAGAAATGCTGCATCTTACAAAGTGGAGATTCTGAGTTTTTCAGGTTTCTCAATAAGAGGGGAATAAAAAATGACTTTTGCTAATCGGCAAAAATCATTTTTGTTGGAATCTGGTTATGCCTTTTGGTTAGTGGCGGGTGTGACACTTAGCGCAAGGGAAGGTGTCTATGTCCTGACCGTTGAAGTTGCAATCTTCGCATGACATTTCCAGATCACCCCAGACCGGCTTGGTAAAACTAGGCGTTTCTTGGGAGAGTCTTTCCTTCTTCAATTTTTTGTCAGGAATCTTTTGCATGATTTTCTCCTTTTTTTAAAATTGCATTACACTAGGTTAATTCTAGCCGAAGTATTCAAAATATCAAGCTTTTTTATGTTTTGTTCAGGTGGGGTGAAAATTGTAAGGTGAAATGCGTCAGAAATACAGTCTTGCTAAAAATACAACTGTATTCCAGGGCTGTAGCGATCGTCTTGAAGTTTCTTGGGAAGAAAGTGAATGAGTCGGCAATCAGCCGCCCAGGTAAGCCCTTTTGACGTCTGGATTGCCGAGTAATTCTTCGCTGGTTCCTTCGGCAACAATATTACCAGTATCAAGAACATAGCCTCGGTGGGCTAAGTGGAGGGCCAAGTTTGCATTTTGCTCAACGAGAAGAATGGTCATCCCTTCTTCATTCAACTGCTTGAGCTTACGGAACAACTCGTACTTCAGCACGGGTGCCAGGCCCATCGAAGGCTCATCCAAAAGCAGGATTTCGCAGCCGGTCATCAACGCCCGGCCAACCGCCAACATCTGCTGTTCGCCACCAGAGAGTGACTCGCTGCGCTGGTTGCGGCGCTCCTTAAGGCGCGGAAAAAGATCGAAGATCCGCTCGTATTCGGCATCAAGATCGGCAGCCTTGGCACGGGAGTAGGTGGCAATCTTTAAATTTTCCATGACTGAAAGGTTGCCGAAGATCCGCCGTCCTTCCGGAGACAGGGCGAGGTGCATCTTTTTTACCACGTCGCTCGGCTTGGCCTTGAGGATCGATTCACCCATAAACTTAATATCACCACCGACAACGCGTGGGGCTTCAGGGGGTGGCAGCCGGGTGATGGAGTAGAGGCTGGTGGTCTTGCCGGCGCCGTTGGCGCCGATCAGGGTGACGATCTCGCCCTCGTTAACATGAAAGCTGATCCCGTGCAGCGCCTGGATATTGCCGTACTTGACTTCGAGATTTTCAACTTGCAGCAGCATCAGATTACATCATCTCCCAGATATGCGGTGATAACCGCGGGATGGTTGCGAATTTCTTCCGGTGTGCC
>JAOUDB010000248.1 GCA_029859485.1 Desulfuromonadales bacterium
CCTGGTATGGATCTCTATGGCCCAGCTTTTGCGATTTCTTCAGCAACGACAGAAGACGGTGCCTTTGATATCGAGTTGCCTGATGGTGACTACGTGGTGGTTGCCAGAAAACGCGCCGGGGGTGAAGAGTCCGGGCCTGTTGTTGCAGGAGATAATCGTTCCGAGTTCATCCGGGTGACTGTTAAGGGTGGCGTTGTTGACATGCAGATCTCTGCTCCGATCAAGATTGGCGACAAGCGTAACTTTACAGGAGATGTCGACGAATCCAGAACCGGCCTTGCCGGCAAAGTTATGGACAGCGACGGTCAGCCCGTGATCGATGCAAGGGTTCATGTTTATGACCACGTGCAGATGTCAGAGCGTCCCAAGTTCGTCTCCGAGAAGACTGGCCCTGACGGCAGTTACCTGATCTATCTGCCTGCCGGTGGGACCTATTACCTGGCCGCGCGTGACAAGTTTGGTGGCCCACCAAAGCTCGGTGATCTTTACGGACGTTACGATAAAGGCACCATTGAGCCTTCTGCGGTTGTTGTTATGGAGGGTCAAGTGTTGAAGCAGGTTGATATCACTGTGACCAAGGTCTGGTAACGATGTTGCGCTATTTGCTGCTTGGACTTTGCCTCTTCGCCTTCTCAGCCTGTTCTGCTGAGCCGGTTCTGAACTTGGAAGAGCTTGAAGCCAACGCTCGCGGTGGTGATCCGCAAGCTATTGAACAGTTGGTTGGTTTGTTGGCCTCAGAAGAGCCGGGCCTCTCGGACCGTATCTTCATAATGGTTGTGGAGGTCGGTGAACGGGCCGTTCCGGCTTTATTGCCCCGCGTTCAAGATAAGAATAAGCAGGTTCGTGAATATGTCATCGCCGCTCTGGGCACGCTCAAGGTTGTTGATGCCATTCCGGCCATCAGTGAGGTCCTGGCAAACAAGGCGCTGGAACGACGCTACGTAGCGGCTTGGGCTCTCGGTGACATCGGTGATGCAACGGCGGTTCCTGCCTTGCTGTCGGCGTTGGATGATGAGAACAGCGAAGTTCGTCGCTATGCGACACGGGGCCTGATCAAGCTAAACAGGCTCGCCGTAATGCCTTTGCTTGATTACCTCGCTGATGCAGAAGGTGAGGGTGCTGCTGCGGCTATTCGTGCCGTTGGAGATATTGCTGATAAGCGTGCTCTGGATGCCTTGTTGATACAGGCTGAAGGCGAACAACGTGCTGAAGCTTTTCTGGCCCTCGGCAAGTTGCGTGATGTGCGGGCAGAGTCTGCTCTCATCGCAGGACTGGAAGATGCTGATTCACAGGTGCGAATGAATGCTGCCATGGCGCTGGGTCCTTTGGGAGGCCCCGCTGCTGCTGCAGCCCTCTCAAAGACTGTAGAAGATGAAGTCCACGTCGTCCGTGAGTGGTCGGCCCGTTCGCTGGAAATGGTTACCGGGAAGCCGGTCTTGTATCGTAATAGCCACGACGAGTATGTTCGTCCTTACCAGGTTTATCATTAGAAACAGGGACGCGGAACGAGGTGTTTGTATGAGGTGCGTGGTGCGAGAATAAACATGAACACAGTGACTCTTTGCGTAGCGCTTAAAATTGCCTACTTTTGTTTCGTTGATAAAGAGCTTGTCGTTACGAGGTTTTAGATGAACAAGCGTTTACTGATAGTTCTTTCCGCGGTCCTCGAACCTCGAACCCTGTACCAGGATTCTATATGCTAAAAAACATCCTCAATCTTCCTGCTCTGGGCCCGATCATTCGGTCGACATGGACCTGGCGCCTGGTGCGCCTGATCATGCTGGCGCTATTGCTGGTGATGATTGCTTTTGGTTGGCACCAGCATGCCATTCCCGGTGTTAAGGTTCGCGACCCCTTGATGTACTCCAATTTCACGACCTTCAACCTGTGGGTTCTCTGGATGATGGGGATGGTTGTGGTTGCCATGGTTTTTGGCCGTTCCTGGTGTACCGTCTGCCCGGTGGGCTGGATTAATGGTGTCTTGAGTCGTTTCGGGCTGCGTCGTGAAATGCCTGCTTGGCTTAATAATTTTGTCCCGGTCACCCTGGTACTGGTGTTCCTGCAGCTGCTGGTCTATTTTTTCTCCATACACCGCTATCCTGATTATACGGCCATTTTCCTGACCTGGATGTTGATACTGGCGCTTGTCGCAGGGCTGATCTTTCGTCAGCGTTCCTTCTGCCTGCTACTTTGCCCTGCGGGGGCGGTCTTCAGTCTTTATGCACGACTGGCCCCCTGGCAGCTGCGGGTTGCTGACAAGTCTGTTTGTGCCGGTTGCTCGGCCAAACCGTGCATCTCCACGGAGCCGGCATGGAGACAAGCTGCTCTCGGTGGGATGAGACTCAGCTGGCGAACCCAACCGGAAGGTTGCCCGGTCGGGTTGGTGCCTGCAGAGATCAATGACAGCTCAGCGTGTACTCTCTGTCTTAACTGTGTCCAGACCTGCTGTAACGATAATGTCTCCCTTGGTACTCGTAGATGGCCGGGGGATCTGATTAAACAGGGCTTACGTTTCGGTGAGACGCTTTTCTTCCTGGTTCTGCTCGGTCTGCTGACCGCCAACTTTGCCAAGGTTTATGTTGATCTGCGCGAAGCAATTTTCTGGGTTCCTGAGACGCTGGCGCTGTCGCTCGGTTGGGAGTCTGCAGGTTTTTACCCCTTGGCCGTGATCTGGGTTGGTTTGATTTTCCCTCTGTTACTTTTGCTTCCTGGCGTGATGGTTTATCTCGTCGGGCAAATTAAGGTCTCGACGCTGGAAGGGGAGCCTGCAAGTGTGCCCAGTGATGTATCGGTCGCTTCCACCCTTCCCGGTTTCATGTCTTTTCTCGGTCGCCTGGCGTTACCTCTGATACCACTGGTCCTCTCGGCACACTTTGCTTTGGCGATAGTTAAGTTGAATGCCAAATTCGGCTATCTGCCGCTGGCTCTTCAGGATCCTTCCGGAGTGAAAAGTTTTCTGGCCATCAATGTCATGCAAACGCTTGCTCCTCCAGGAGTTCTCGTCCCTTTGGATATCCTGAAATGGGTGATCGTTGTGATCCTGCTGTCAGGCTTTGTCCTGTCTGCTCTGGCAGCCAGAGCAGCAGCAAAGGCAGGTTCTCAGGGCCAGGATGGAAGGGATCGACCTTTCATGCTTGCGGCACTTGTCTCTCTGGTAATCCTCTCTGGTTTTTACGGGTCTACGGTGGTGGAATGGCTCTTCGTCAGATAACTTTTCTGGTCGGCATTGTTTTGCTGGCTGTGCTGGTATCGAGCCCGGCTCAGGCCTGCTTCGGCCCTAAACTTTTTGTCGGCGCCGGATCAACGATTCAGCAGGAACTCCTCTATGCCCTCGTCACCTTGTATGTTCAGGAAAAGACCGGTGTCGAAAGCACCCGTGTCGAGGTAGGCGCGAGCCAGAACCCGCTCGATCTTCTGTCTGCAGATAAAGTTGATCTGGTTTTTGTCCCTGTGAACGAGCCTGTCATTGAGACAATCTTTCAACTCTCTGACCTGCCGCCATTGGTGGCCGGTTCTCGGCCCGTCAATGATCTGCAATTCACCACCGTGTTGCCAGCCGTTGCCAAGTTGAACAGGCTTCTCACCAGCGCCGATGTTGAGCTTCTGGTCCGTCAGGTCGAGGCCGGGAAAAGTGCTATGTCTGTTGCCCGTAAATTCCTCATGAGAAATCGATGGATATGACACTAAGTATCTATAAAATAAACAGAACTGTTGTTTCTTTGTGCCTCATTGGATTCGTTTTAACCTCAATGGTGCAGGCCGATAACCTGGTTCCTGAATATTCTGGTGCTTATGCGCAAGACCTCGTTTGGGAGAGCACTGTCACTATGTCTGGTGATGTCCTGATCCTGAAGGGGGGATCATTGACGATTCGGCCCGGCACCCAGGTTAACGTGCTCCCTGCAGAAGGGACGAAAATTGATCCGGAATATCTTTCTTCACAAACGGAGCTGCTTGTCCGTGGCAAGTTGGAAATCCTGGGAACGGAGGATGCTCCGGTGCGCTTTGTCTTGATTGAACGAAACGATTTGGAAGAGATTGCCTGGTCAGGAATTACACTGGACAACGCGGCGCAAAGTCGTATTCAGTACACCGAACTGGAGCGTGCCGATATCGCTATCCGTGTCGTCGATTCTTCCCCGGAGATCAAGGCTAACAAAATCACACGATGCCGCTATGGCATCGTGATGCAACAGCAGAGTCATCCTAAAATTCTTGATAACCTGCTATCTGACGGAGAAGGTGGCATCTTCTGCTGGAAAGGCTCCAATCCTTTCCTGTCGGGCAATACAATTCAAGATCACGATGAAGAAGCGATTTTTGTCGATATCGACAGCCGACCCCGGCTTGACCGTAATTTTGTCAGTGGCAACGCGATCGGGCTTGCACTTTACCCACGCGATCTGTCTTTAGACGCGGTGTCCGTCACTGACAATATCGAGAATATCCGTTTTTTGGGCCGCCAGGGGGAGGGCGTCGTCGAATGATCCTGCGGCAATGTCTGGTTTTGATCATAATCTTACTGCTCCTGCCTTTTTCGGTCTTAGCTGGTGATGCGAAGGTCTACCGAGGAGATCAGTCCCTTTTTGAAGATACGGTTTGGGACGGTGAGATCCTGATAGACGGAATATTGACTGTCCCTGCCGATACGACGCTGGAAATTCGCCCGGGAAGCCGGATCCGTTTCACCCGTTTTGACAGTAACGGTGATGGCATCGGCGAGCATGAAATTTTTTCTCAGGGCACGATAATGGTACAGGGTACAGAGGCCGCGCCTGTTCTTTTTACTTCAGCTGAAGCCAACCCCCGTCCGGGAGACTGGGGTGCGATTAATATGATGGTGAGTGACGAAGAGAACCTCCTGGAGTTCTGTAACGTCGAGTACGGTTACCGGGG
>JAOUDB010000249.1 GCA_029859485.1 Desulfuromonadales bacterium
TGCAGCTATTGAGAGCTGTGGTCAACTCCTCGCAGAGCATTTCCCTGTTAAGGGCGACGATACCGACGAGCTACCCAACCTGATTATCGAATAATCAAATAATTTGGCGGGCATAAAACCCTTTTAATATCCGACTTATAACCCAATTAAAGGCTGTAAGTATTTAACGCAAAGACGCGAAGGGGTAGGGAAAGCCCGCAAAGAAAACCACTTCAAAAAAAGAGAATAGTCACCCTTTGCTTGGGTTATAGACCCATTTAATCTCATTATTTTAGCATTCGACACGCTCAAAAAAGACGACTCGCCTTAGAAAGATTTTTTTCTGGTTTTCGTGCTTTCTGTTTGCTTCATATAGTCGGAGCTGTAATACCTGACTCCGACTCTGAATACGCCCTTCTTCACCTCATTTAAATTTTCAACATAATCTCTGTCGTAACTTTTATAAAACAGCTCAATGGCAGATTTGTCAGCCTGTTGCCATATGTGGCGAGTGCTGTTTATGTTCGCATAGAGGAAACCATCACCCGGATTTCTTTTTTTCTCCACTTCATGCGTTATCCTGTCTTTCCCATATTTTCCCCTGAGAAGTCCTGTGAGCGTAGCGATGTCATCTGTTGAAGTTGTCTCCAGAAGGTAGGCTCCCCCTCCTAGAAAACAGGGACTTGACCGCGTCTTATTGTTTTCATCACAGCCATCCTTGAATTCATAGCCAATCAATTTTATTGGGAAACCACTCACAGTTTCACCGTCTTTTGCCTGCCAGACTTCAAAGTCTCCCCAGATTATGGGTTCATCGCCTCTGGACTCTATGATCTCCTTTTTAGTCGTGCCCCATTTGAAGCCATCAAAACCGTCGATAGGGTTTGCGAAAACCTCTGCTGATAAAAAGACAAGGGCCAGGTAAAGGAAGAGCAACTTAAATTTCATTTTATATCCTCAAGTAAACAGGGACTCAGTTAAAGGGACGGTTTCCATGAATCTTTTGGCCGACATAAACACAAATAACTAATAACCTCTCATGAAGACTGTGGTCAACGATTATTGCTTAAGTTTCCAGCGGAATGGGGGCAAACAGAACAGCTAATGACAAAAGAACGTCCATTGAATCGTATTTCCTTACATTGCTATCCGGCAGGTCTTTGCTATAACTTTTGCAAACAGGTCCACGGTCAAAAAATGTAAACACCAAACCGAACATCTTAAGGAGCTAACAAATGAGTAGAAAGATGATTGTTGCAATGATCTTCGTTGCTACGGCGTTTGTTCTCGGTGGCCTTGTGCCGGAGAGTCAAGCGGTTGAGGCTGTGGTTGCCACCACAGTCGTTAAAAAAATCGACAAAATCGAGACTTTAACCCGTGTTGCCGACAACGTGATTATCTTGTTCGATAGCTCCGGATCTATGGGTGAGCCCTTTGGCGATAGCGGCATGTCGAAGCTTGATGCGGCGAAAACGATTCTGAAGCGGAGAGCGGATTTGCTGCCGGATTCGTATCCCGAACTGAAAGTCGGTTTGTACTCATACACCCCTTCTAACAAAGAGGATCCAAGAACTGTATTCTATAAACTGCAGCCATTCAAAAAGGCTGAGTTTCAGAAGGCTGTCGATGAGCTGCCAAAAGAAGCAAGTGGGCCGACCCTGATGGTTGCTGCCATGAGAAAGCTTGGTAGCTTTCTTGATGGTCTCTCTGGCAATACCGTAGTGTTCTTGTTTACTGATGGAACTCATAGTGATGAAGGGGCTACTGACAGCCCTCTGACGCTGGCGCGAAAAATTGCCAGCAAACATGATGTTGATTTCCAGGTGATCAGCACGACTGATGAAGAGGTCAAAGTGAAGCTTATGGAGGCTGTTGCCTCTATTAACGAAGCTTCCAGGGTTCATTCTTTTGAAGACATGATAGAGCGACCCGAGGTCTTCTCTGGTTCGGTCTTTGCCCTTGAAGAGACTTTTATCGTATCGGCTGAAACCCGGGAAGAGGTTGTTGGTTTCAAGCTGGACCGTATCAAGTTTGGTTTTGATGATGCAGAGATCAATGTTGAGTTCGGCGCTGAACTGGATACAGTTGGTGAAATCCTCCAGAGCAACCCTCTCAGCTATATTGTCCTGGCGGGTCATACGGACAACGTCGGCACAGAAGAATACAATCTCGCTTTATCCCACAAGCGAGTCGAGGCTGTTGCTCGTTACCTGGTTAAAAAATTCAACATTGATCCAAGTCGAATCTCGACCTTCTGGTATGGCTCCGCTGCACCCGTTGCTCCTAATGATACAGAAGCCGGCCGCCAGAAGAACCGTCGTGTTGTCGGCTTTATCGCTGGAGTTAACTGATCCAGACAATTGGACGATCTTTACTGCTATAAAAACGAGGCCGTCAGGGTTACTTCCTGGCGGTCTTGTCCTTTAAACAAAAAAGGGCTCTTAAGTATCTGCCCGTCAATTATAGACACCAACTCAGCTTGTAACGAAGGGCAGGTTAAATATAACCGTGGTCCCTTCACCGATAGCACTTTCCACTCTAATCTCTCCATTGTGGGACTCTATGATCTGCTTGGCGATACTCATGCCGAGGCCGAGTCCGCCGATTGAGGTATCTGATGAATCCGCGCGGTAGAACTTGTCGTAAATATGATCGAGTTGTTCCTGTTCCATTCCAATACCCTGGTCCATGACGCGGACTTCCCACCCCTCCTGTTGCAGTCTGCTCTTTAGCTTAATTTCTGTGTTTTTGGGTGAGTACTTCATCGCATTACTCAGCAGATTCTCGAGGACCTGGTTGATGCGATGGCGGTCGATGACAAGTGTCGACTTCACAGGTTCCTTCGGCATGTCCAGGGTGTAAGTGTGTTCCTTGTCGTGCAAACGGAAGAAGGCAATCGTTTTGCTCAAGATTTCCAAGAAGTCTGCTTCATGCAGGTCCAGGGCTGCTGGCTGCCCGCAATCGATGCGGCCAATGTCGAGGAGGTTGTCAATGATGTGGCTGAGAGCGTCTCCCTTGTCGTATATCTCGTGGAGAAAGCCCAGCTTTTGTTCCTTGCTCAGGTCTCTGGAGATTTCCGGGCTGAGCAGTAATTCTGTGTAACCCATTATGGCACTCAGGGGCGTATTCAGTTCGTGTGCGGCTGTTGTTATCAGTTCGCTCTTCATCTGATCCATTTCGATCAGAACGCGCTCTGCTTCTTTTTCGGTGGTAATGTCACGTATGACAAGCAGGATACAGGAATCGTCGTGGAGATTGAGTATGCGGGCTGAAACCAAAGCTGTTCTGTTCGGTCCTCCTGGGACTTGAAAGCTGGCCTCATAGTTGTCTACTTCACCATGCGTTTGCAGTGTCTCTCGAAAGGACTCCCTCTGACTCTGATCTGCCCAGAGGGCCAGGTCTTCTGAGTTGTGGCCCAGCGCCGAAACCCTTGTGATCCCTGTCGCATTCTCAAAAGCCTTGTTAACGTCGAGGATTGTGCCATCCTGTAATCTTGCCAGGATGACCGGGTCCGGGTTGGACTCGAAGATTTGGCGAAAGCGTTCTTCACTATCCTGCATTGCTTTCTCCGCCCTCTTGCGTTCGGTTATGTCCTGGAAACTTTCAACCATGCCGATTAACTTGCCATCAACATCGTGAAAGGGCCTCGCCGTAACAATGAAGCTCTTGATCTCACCGTTGAGGTTTTTTGAAACTTCCTGAACGACTTCTTCGCTCCCCTCGATAATATGCTTAAGAGGGCAATCATCTGTATGGCAATGGTCTCCTGGCCGCGACTCATAGCATTTAATAATATCTGCATTGTTGCGATCATTTGGCCACAGTGAATAATAGGCCTTGTTGGCTTGTAAAAGATCAAAGTCTATGGATGTAATATTAATGGGATTGGAGTTGTTGAGAATGTTTTCAAGCGTGTTCTTCGAGTTTTCAAGCTCTTCTGTTCGTATCTTGATCATGACTTCAAGGTTGTCTTTGTAATGTTCAATCTCTGAATGAACTTTCTGGAAGCGATAAAAGGAGAGACTTAGTGCAAAGATAACAATGAAAGTCGCTGAATTTACAGCACCGCTAAAGGGAGCGACCTGTGCCCAGATGTTCTCCATGCCGTTCAAAAGCAGGATTTGCTTGACCAGATGACCGAAAGAGCGAGACACGGCAAAAAACAACATGGCCAGTGTAAAGAGGAAGATATAGTTACGGAAAACATCGTCAGGTTTATTTTTGATCAACTGCCGGGCGTATAGCGCACACCACCAGGAAACCAGCAGCATCAGAACAGAACCTAAAATATCAACGAATACGACAAGGCTCCACGGAGCATTCATTGCGGCATCCCCCTCTTTCTTAACGCCATCAGCAAGAAGGCAAAAGAAGGGACCAGGATCAAGTGGTCAAGTCTTGTCAGGTAGTAAATCGCATCAGGAAGGTTTGCGATAGTAAAAGAAAGGATGGTTGTTTGATCCTTGATGAACTGCTCTTTGACTATGAATTCATTCATCCAGTGACCTGTAAAGGTCACCACGTTCCAGGCAATGAGCAGCCAGATACTTGTTTTAAACTCAAGCCAACCTCTACCTGATTGCCGCATGGTGCGAAGTCGGAAAAGCAAATAGCCCATACCGGTTGCAAACAGGAGATGGCCAATCTGGTGGGAAAGCAGACCCTCGGCTCCACCATGGGCCTGTACGGCCCAGGCGGGGTTGGCGTTAACTGATAACGCAAGAAAGAACAATGTCGCCTGCAGCCATCCTGTAAGCATTGGAGTCTTCCCCGTGCAGCCATGTGTGAGATGATATAATAACAATTTACTTTAAATATCGGGAAGGTAAATGTTTGAGCCTGTCTCTTTCCGATAGAGCTCTCGCTCCGGGAATCTCAGGAACCTTTGCGGTCCGGATGATGTATGG
>JAOUDB010000250.1 GCA_029859485.1 Desulfuromonadales bacterium
TGCGCACACTCGGGCTTGAGGGCCAATCTCTGATCAAAGACCGACTCCCAGAAGCTCTGGATGAAAGCCTGCAACCGGTCAAAAGAGATAAAAAATTGCTCAAGCTGCGTATTTTTTCAGCCCTTGGGGAAATTATTTTTTCCACAAAAGCTGATGAGATAGGTACCTTAAATGAAAAGACTTACTTTCGTGAGATTGTTGCCAAAGGGCGGGTCTACTCGAAGGTTGTTCAGAAGGATCGGAAGACTGCAGACGGTGTAACGACCAAAATAGATATTGTTGAAACCTATGTCCCCTTTATGGCGCACGATTCCTTTGGCGGTGCGATAGAGGTTTACTACGATGTCACCGACAGTATCGACAAGGTTAAGGCCATCTCTTTTCAGTCCATTCTTACGGCAGCGTTGCTGTCTCTGGTGTTCATGGTTGCTATCTGCATCGCGCTTAAACGGGCTTACTTGAGTTTCCAGGAGAGAGATGCGGCAGAGGAGTCCCTGAAGGTTGCCAATGAAGTCCTTGAGGAAAGGGTTAATGAACGGACAGGAGAGCTCTCGGCTACCAACGAGCAGCTGATTGAGCAAATTGCCGAGCGGACCCAAGCGCAAATAGCTCTGGCGAGTGCAATGGAGGACATCAAGGTCGACCGGGAGAAACTCAATGGTATCCTGAGTTCGGTTCCTGATGGTGTCGTCCTGACGGACAATGCCTTGAATGTTTTGCATATGAACGCGACCGCAGAACGGATTCTCGACACACCACTTGAAAAATTACTGGGACAGTCGATCAGTCAGATCAATTACGAAGTCGATTTCCGCAAGAAAGTTGCTCAGAAGCTCAATATCACCCATGGACCACGTTCTTTTGATCTTGAATTGTCGAGGGAGGACTCAAGCTACTCAAAGATATACCAGGTGCGAGTGTCTCAGATGGTGTCTGATGAAGAAGAGTCTCAGGGTGTCATACTGTTGTTGCGTGATGTCACCAGAGAGCGTGAAGTTGAACGAATGAAGAGCGCCTTTCTCGGCATGGCCACTCATGAATTGAATACCCCGCTGACAACAATTATCGGCTATAGCGAACTGCTTACTTCGCCAGAAACTGCAGACAACTTCAGCGCTGAACAGAAGAAGGACTGTCTGTTGCTGATCCACGACAAGGCCCTGTCACTAGGAGGGCTGGTCGATGATCTGCTTGATGTAAGCCGAGTGGAGTCTGGTCGTCCTCTAACCCTGGATTATCAGGAGTTCGACTTTGACAGTATGATTCGTGAAGTTGTGGACAGCTACGATGGCGAAGATGCCTTGCATGACTTTGTGGTCACTCTGGTGGGGGAGACTTCGCAAATCATTGCCGACCGGTTGCGTTTAAAGCAGGTTGTCGATCATCTGATCAGCAATGCTGTTAAATATGCTCCTGAGGGGGGGCGTGTCAGTGTGGAGTTGAACCTGAGCGACGATAAGTACGAACTCAACGTAGAAGATGAGGGGATAGGCATGGACGAAGGCCAGCTCGTTCACATCTTCGATCGCTTCTATCGCGCGGATTCTTCCGATACCGCGGTGCAGGGTGTCGGCCTGGGAATGAGTATTGTGCGCAATATCGTTCTTGCTCATCTTGGTGATATCCAGATTGAAAGCCAACTCGGCAGGGGGACGAGGGTCACGGTCTCTCTGCCAAAGTCACCGCCAGAAGGACAGCTTAAAAGTCCCCCGCCTTTCTCAGCTTCTTAACACGGCCTTTCCTGATTGACCGTTTTTCAGACATGCGTTACGATTACCCCCTAGTGAAACGGGCTTTATGCCCGTTTTTTCTGTCAATAGCTGCGACACACTATAGAAGAGGCACAGTTGAGCACCCATTTTTTAAAAGAGATCGAAAAACGCAGGACCTTCGGTATTATCAGCCATCCCGATGCCGGTAAAACCACCCTGACCGAAAAGCTGCTGTTGTTTGGCGGCGCTATCCAGATGGCCGGAGCCATCAAGGCTCGTAAGGCGGGTCGTCATGCCACCAGCGACTGGATGAAGGTTGAGCAGGAGCGTGGTATCTCGGTGACCACCTCGGTTATGAAGTTCGGCCATCGCGAGTGTGAGATTAACCTGCTCGATACCCCGGGTCACCAGGATTTCTCTGAAGACACCTATCGGGTTTTAACTGCTGTAGACAGCGCCTTGATGGTGATCGACAGTGCCAAGGGGGTTGAGGCCCAGACTGAGAAGTTGATGGCTGTCTGCCGGATGCGCAATACGCCGGTGCTGACATTCATTAACAAGATGGACCGTGAAGGACAGTACCCGCTCGACCTGCTCTCTGATGTTGAGGAGAAACTGCAGATAGAATGCGCACCGATGTCATGGCCGATCGGTATGGGTAAGCGTTTCAAGGGCGTTTACAATCTCTACCGTAAAGAGCTACGTCTCTTTCGCCCGGGCGAAAAAAAGCTTACCGAGGATGTTCGTGTCATTACGGACATCAACGATAACCAGCTTGATGAATTGCTCGGTAGCGCGGCCGATGAATTGCGGGAAGATATCGAACTCCTCGAAGGGGCGGCCAACCCCTTTGATCTGAACGAGTATCTCAAGGGTAACCAGACTCCGGTGTTTTTCGGTAGTGCGATCAATAACTTTGGTGTTGAAGAATTGCTCGATGCTCTGGTTGATATTGCCCCGGCACCCGGTCCACGGCAAGCCCAGAGCCGCGAAGTTGCGCCGGAAGAGGAAGACTTCTCAGGCTTCGTCTTTAAGGTCCAGGCGAACATGGATCCGGCTCATCGCGACCGCATCGCCTTTTTGCGTATCTGCTCAGGGCGTTTTCAGCGCGGAATGAAAGTTCGTCATCATCGTATCGGCAAGGACGTCAACCTCTCCAAAGCGATCATCTTCATGGCCCAGGACCGGGCCAACGTCGAAGAAGCTTACCCCGGGGATATTATTGGTTTGCACAACCATGGCACGATCAAGGTTGGTGACACCTTCACTGACAAGGAAGTCCTCAAATTTACCGGAATTCCGAGTTTTGCTGCTGAACATTTCCGGCGGGTGAGGCTGAAGTCCCCTCTTAAGGCGAAGCAACTTGAAAAGGGTTTGAAGCAGCTCTCGGAAGAGGGCGCTGTGCAGGTGTTCAGACCTTTGATCAACAATGATTATATTGTTGGTGCCGTTGGTGTTTTGCAGTTTGATGTGACCATGGAGCGTCTGAAAACAGAGTATGGCGTTGACGCCATCTACGAGAGCGTGGACTTTGCCACGGCACGTTGGGTGGGGAGTGCTGACCCCAAAAAGATGGCTGAGTTTGAGAAGAAGAGCCAGGCGAACCTTGCTTTTGATGCGGAGGGTAATTTAAGTTACCTCGCCCCGAGTGAGTGGCGTCTCGGTTACGTTATGGAACAGTGGCCGGACATCGATTTTTCTAAGACGAGGGAGCACGACTAGGTATTCAAATTTGAAAACAAAAACACCTGATGATAGATATTTTCTCTGCTGCAACGGGGATTGGTTGACAAGCCAATCCCCGTTGTTTATTTGTAAAGGCTGCTATTCTTCAAAGTTTTGTCTGAAAATAAACTTCTATCTCTAACCAATGATATCGAGGTGTTTATGAAAAATACAGATTGGCGTCAGAGCCGTTGCCGTGTGAAAGCTTTGCTTCGGGCTGAAGGGTCTCATGGGGAGGTCTTTGTCCAGGGTTGGCTGCGTACTGTTCGTTCCAGCAAGGGTGTCGCTTTCCTGGCGTTGAATGATGGCTCCTGCCTGGATAGCTTGCAGATTGTTGTCGGCAGTGATTCAGAGGCCTTTGAGGTTGCCAGTCGTTTAGGGACCGGTTCCTGTGTCGGTGTCCGCGGCCAGATGGTGGCGTCGCCAGGGGCGGGTCAAAGTTGGGAAGTCCAGGGTGATGAGATCCTTGTCTATGGAGACGTCGATGAGGGCTTCCCCTTGCAGAAAAAACGTCATGGCTTCGAGTTCTTGCGCACGATCGCCCATCTGCGGCCCAGAACCAACGCCTACGGTGCTGTTTTTCGTGTCCGCAGTCGTATCAGCCATGCTGTGCACACGTTCTTTCAGGAACGGGGGTTCGTGCATGTGCATACGCCGATCATCACCTCCAACGATTGTGAGGGTGCTGGAGAAATGTTCCGTGTGACGACGCTTGATCCGGAAAATCCACCGATGGCTGACACACGCATCGCCTGGCACGATGATTTTTTTGGTACAAAGACCGGCCTGACTGTCAGCGGCCAGTTGCAGGCCGAGCTTTTTGCCACGGCCTTTACCGATGTCTATACCTTCGGTCCCACCTTCCGGGCCGAAAACTCCAATACCAGTCGTCATGCTTCTGAGTTCTGGATGATTGAACCCGAAATTGCTTTTGCTGATCTGGCTGACAACTGCCAGCTTGCTGAAGACTTTTTCCGCTTCATGGTGGCCTATGCGCTGGAACATTGCCGTGAAGATCTTGAGTTCTTCAACCAATTTATCGATAAAGGTTTGATCGAGCGTTTGGAGAGGGTTGTCGGAACGGATTTTCAGACCATGACCTACACGGAAGCTGTCGAACGCTTGCAGCAGAGCGGGCAGGCCTTCGAGTTCCCCGTGGAGTGGGGGTGTGACCTTCAGTCAGAGCATGAGCGTTACCTGACAGAGAAAATCGTTGATGGGCCGCTTTTTGTGACCGACTACCCGAAAGGAATCAAGGCCTTCTACATGCGGAATAATGACGATGGTCGTACAGTTGCAGCCATGGATCTGCTGGTGCCGAAAGTCGGTGAGATCATCGGTGGCAGTCAGCGCGAAGAGCGCCTGGAGTCCCTGGAACAGAAGATGAAGGACTTCGACATCCACCCGGAGAGCCTCGACTGGTATCTCGACACACGTCG
>JAOUDB010000251.1 GCA_029859485.1 Desulfuromonadales bacterium
GTTGGAGAGTCCTTCCCGCTTGCCGATAACTTCCAGAGCAGGACGGATCGTCTCAGGGTAATGATGATTGATACCCGAGAGGAGAGAATCCGCATCACCTTTAAGAACCATCATCGAACCAAAGTGGTTGCGGCTCTTGCGCATGATGCGCTTTGCTTCAGCCTGGGTGATCCCTTTACGCTGACGCATGGTATAAAATTCTTCGGTGTAATCTTTGACCATTTCACTCTTGCTCTGATCGATTATGATGATCCCGCTCAGGTCGATGTTTGCAGCGGCTGCATTGGCTTTGATCTCGTCTTCGTCGCCGAGCAGGATTGGTTTGGCAATTCCTTCGTCAACCAGAATCTGGGCCGCACGAAGAATCTTCTCTTCTTCACCTTCGGGGAAGACAATGCGCTTCGGGCAGGCCTTGGCCTTGTTAATCAAGGTGCGCATGATCTGCTTGGAATGCCCTTGCATCGCTTCCAGGCGCTCCTTGTACTTGTCCATGTCTTCGATCGGGCGGCGGGCAACGCCTGAATCCATGGCTGCCTGGGCGACTGCAGGAGCAACGTGCAAGAGCACGCGTGGATCGAAAGGTTTGGGGATAACATACTCACGGCCGAATTTGATCTCTTCTCCAGCGTAGGCTTTACGGACCGAATCGGGAACATCTTCTTTAGCGAGTTCGGCAAGAGCTTTGACCGCGGCTAACTTCATCTCATCGTTGATGGCACTGGCGTGTGTGTCGAGTGCACCGCGGAAAAGGAAGGGGAAGCAGAGCACGTTGTTGACCTGGTTGTTGTAGTCAGAACGGCCAGTACCGATAATGACGTCGTCACGAACGGCTTTAGCTTCCGGCGGGGTGATCTCCGGGTCAGGGTTGGCCATGGCAAAGACGATCGGGTCTTTGGCCATTGATTTGAGCATTTCGTTGGTCAGCGCGCCTTTTGCAGAGACGCCGAAGAAGATGTCTGCGTCGACCATGGCGTCTTCAAGAGTACGGGCTTCAGTTTCTGCCGCCAAACGCTCTTTGTAGTCGTTCATGCCGTTGGTACGGCCTTTGTAAATGACGCCTTTGGTGTCGCAGAGGATGACGTTGTTCTTGTCAATCCCCATGGTGATAGCCAGGTTGGCACAGGCGATGCCTGCGGCACCGGCGCCGTTGACAACGATCTTGCATTTCTCGATTTGCTTGCCGACGATTTCAACTGCGTTGAGCATGCCAGCGGCGGAGATGATGGCGGTGCCGTGCTGGTCATCATGGAAGACCGGGATGTTCATGATCTTCTTGAGCTCTTCTTCAATGTAGAAACACTCAGGGCCCTTGATGTCTTCCAGGTTGATTCCGCCGAAGGTGGGCTCTAGCAGCTTAACTGTACGGATTAACTCGTCGGAGTCCTTGGTGTCGAGTTCAATATCGAAAACATCAATGTCAGCAAAGCTCTTGAAGAGGACGCCTTTGCCCTCCATGACTGGCTTGCCCGCCAGTGCACCTATGTCACCAAGACCGAGAACGGCCGTGCCAT
Source organism: Desulfuromonadales bacterium (assembly GCA_029859485.1). Lineage (GTDB taxonomy): Bacteria > Desulfobacterota > Desulfuromonadia > Desulfuromonadales > BM103 > M0040. Next base: position 1,512 of record JAOUDB010000251.1, read on the forward strand.
TGGAGACGACTGCGACCAGGTTCCCTTTTGCGGTATATTTGTAAGCATCATCAGGGTTCTTTTCAATCTCAATACAAGGCTCAGCAACGCCAGGGCTGTAAGCCAGTGCGAGGTCCCGGCTCGTAGCACACGGCTTTGTCGTGATAACTTCAATCTTGCCTTTGCGACCCATTGAGTGATAATCAAGCGCTTCCTGTCTTTTTGACATTCTTTGTGTCCTCCTTGGCCTGTTGCCTTGAAGCCAATTTGTTGGTGTTTTTTGTTTGAGTAAATTTTTTTAGCAATAATAAAAAGTCTAGATAAAGCTCATAGCGCACTTTTGTCAAGATAAAACGGTATTATACCGACTAATTCCGTGCTTATACAGCAATGCTGATGCCAATATTTATGATTTTGTGTAATACGGTGCAACGTCTTATAAAGTATCGCTTTTCCCCATATCGTCAAGCCTCTTTGCGTTGAAAGTTTGACTATGTAATCAGGTGCTTGTGGCTAAAATTGGCCGCCATGGGCTATTATCCTACATTTTCAGGCCATCTATTTGACAGAAGGCCCTTCAGGCGTTAGTCGTTATAGGTGTAACCTGCACTCAAAATATAAGGCGTTTTGATAAATATGGATGCGAATTCCCCTGTCAGAATAGGGGTCCTCTCCGACACACATCTCCCGGACTCGGCAGATGCCTATGATTTCCTGCACACCTTAATTGAGGAAGTCCTTGCGCCGGTCGACTTAATCCTTCATGCAGGAGACCTGGTGTCTCCCAACCTGCTTGATGCTTTTTACGAATATCCTTTTCATGCGGTTCGCGGCAACATGGATCCTGCGACTCAAGGGGTGCCGTACAAGAAAGTGATTCATGTCGGTGGGTTTACTATCGGTTTGATCCATGGCTGGGGGCCTGTGTGCGGCCTGGAGGATCGTGTTCATGATGAGTTTGCAGAAAATTCACTTGACTGCCTGGTTTATGGTCATAGCCATCAACCGGCTTGCCATCATCACGATGGTATCCTGTTTTTTAACCCTGGCAGCGCAACGGACAGACGTAGTATGGACTATCACTCTGTCGGTCTGCTGGAGGTTGATGACGATATACGTGGAACGATTATTCGTCTGGATTAATGTAGCGGAGAGAATATGGATCAATTGTGGGCGCCGTGGCGTCTCGAGTATATTCAGGGCCCCGAAGAAGGTGCTTGTATCTTCTGTGTCAATGATGAGTCTATTACAGACTCGAGTCGCTTTATCCTGGTGCGTCGGAAGTTCTGCTACGTCATGATGAACCGTTATCCCTATTCAAACGGGCATTTGATGGTTTCTCCGTACAGGCACCTTGGCGATATGGCTGCTCTGGATGAGGACGAAGTTCTTGACATCCATGAACTGTTAATTGACAGCCAGACTGTTCTGCTAACGGTGTGTGGCGCCCAGGGTTTTAACGTCGGCTGGAACCTTGGCCGGACTGCCGGCGCCGGTATCGCCGATCATATCCATATGCATATCGTACCACGCTGGACCGGTGACAGCAATTTCATGCCGATTCTTGCTGAGACCAGAGTCATCCCACAGCACATTGAAAAAACCTATGCACTCTTGGCGAAAGCTTTCTCTGAGCTCTAACCTTTTACCTGACATTCCTTGCTCGATTTCCGACCAGCAGAACTCTAACTTAAATAAGACAGGGTTTTCGTTGTATTCCTTTGAGAAAACCAATAAAATCGCTCAGATGATTCAATCATCTCAAATCTTAATGCCTTGACCCTCGATGGTATAGTCAGGCGAGGCCTTAACCTTTCAGGGAGTTTAGCTCAATATGTGGCTCATTATCCAAAAAGGCGGATACCTTATGTATCCGATTGTCCTTTGTTCTGTTTTTGCTCTCGGAATTTTCCTGGAGCGGCTCTGGACCTATGTCAGGGTTCGCCGAGAATTCAGGGAGCTTGCTCACCAGGTGGAACCTTTGGTGGCCAAGGACCGGCGCGAAGAGGCCGTGGCTGTCTGTCATAAAGCAGGAACTCCCCTGGCGCAGGTTTTTCTCGCTGCTTTTCGTGCTGCAGGCCGTAGCCGTGATCAGATCAAGGCGGTTGTTGAAGAAACAGGCAGACGTGAATCGGCTCCACTGCAGCGCTTTCTCGGTCTTCTGGGCACCATCGCGACGATTTCTCCACTGCTAGGTCTGCTGGGTACTGTTCTTGGTATGATTCGCGCTTTCAATGTGATTGCAAGCCAGGGGATGGGCACTCCGGCAACCCTGGGGGGCGGCATTTCAGAGGCACTCATAACAACTGCAGCGGGAATGACCGTTGCAATCCCGGTTATCCTTGCTCACCGCTACCTGACGAGTCGTCTCGACCAGCTGATCATTGAAATGGAAGATTATTCACTTCGCCTGGTTGATCTACTGGAGGAGTAAATGAGCTTTCACCGCAAGCAACGAGAGGAACCGAGGATAGACCTGACACCAATGGTCGACGTGGTTTTTCTCCTGTTGATCTTCTTCATGATCTCCACGACTTTTGTTGAAAGCCCCGGCATCTCTATCAAACTGCCGGAGTCTTCCTCGCAGACCATCGACCGTGAGCCGAAAGAGATCAAGGTTTACCTGTCTCAGGAAGGCGACATCTATCACGGTGAAAAGAAGATCTCCATAGATGACTTCAGGAGCCTGCTCGCCGAACATCAAGCTGATGCGAAGCAGACGACCGTTTTGTTGCTGGCGGATCAGGAATCGCGACATGGCAAGGTTGTTATTCTTATGGACCTGGCTCGGGATGCCGGATTTACCAAGCTCGCTATTGCAACGGAACAACGAAAGAAGTGATCAGTAATCAGGGAGCAGGGAACAGAAACGTAAGTTCAGATAACTCAGCTGGAGAGTGCCTATGAGTCGAACCATAGCGATCCTGACCGGAGGCGGTGACTGCCCTGGTTTGAATGCTGTCATTCGCGGTGTTGTTCGTAGTGCCACCCTGACTCGCGACTGGCGTGTTATTGGCATTGAAGACGGTTTTGATGGCCTCGTTGGCACACCTCGTTGGCGAGAGCTGTCACTCGCCTCTGTGCGTGGCATCCTGCCACGCGGAGGTACGATCCTGGGGACCAGCAATCGCGGCAATCCTCTGGCTTACCCTGTTGAAGAGAAGGGTGAAACCCGCCTCGTGGATGTTTCCGACGAAGTTGTAAAAAACATACATGACCTTGGCGTCGAGGCTCTGATTGCTGTTGGTGGTGACGGGACCCTGAAAATTGCCAGAGCCTTGCAGGAGAAGGGGGTGCCGATGGTCGGTGTGCCAAAAACGATCGATAATGATCTGCGTGGCACCGATGTTACCTTTGGTTATAACACC
>JAOUDB010000252.1 GCA_029859485.1 Desulfuromonadales bacterium
GGGATGAGCACGCGGACGTTTCCGCAACATAACCGAGTAACCTGCATAGCAGGCGATTGCAGTAAAGACCAGGAGGTCGCCACGATTGAAGGATAAAGCTAGCAGCCTTTCGAAATCGCCCCGGGCGATGATCATAACAGCACCACAGAGCGAAACCAGAACGCCAAGGCTTTGCAGGCGCGTAACCTTCTCACGGAAAATCAAAAAGGAGAAGAGCACAATCAGGACCGGCATCATTGATTGCAGCAGAAAGGCATTAATCGCCTGGGTGTATTGCAGACCACTGTATGCGAGCGTGTTGAAAGCAGCTATGCCAAGGAGAGAAAGCAGGAGGACAGCAGGCCATGCATTGATCAAAGCTTGACGATCGCGCTTTAAATGAGGCAGCGCTGGCCAGGTGACAAGTATTGCGGCACCAACCCAGCGCCAGAAAGCCAGTGCGATAGGCGGGATCTCCGTATGAAAGGCTCTGCCCAGGATAAAATTCCCCGCCCAAAAGAGGACGGCCAGTGTTAAAAGCAGGTATGGACGGTCTTTAATCGGTGTCATGGCTTAACGCGATACACAATCAGGCCGGGTTTACCCTGCAGGTATTGAAGTAAGTCTTCGTCAACCACCCGGCCTGTTTCACTGCGTGACGAGGCATGACGGATGAAGGTTCGTCCCTCACCCTTGACGATGATCCCGGTATGGCTGACATCAAGACCGTCAAGGGGGCTGTATATGCCAATATAGTCTCCGGAATGCAGCATAGAAAGGACCTCTCCATCAACGCTTAAGGTGGGGAGGTAGTCAACCTGCCGTGGCACAACGTCAATACCAGCCAACCAGAGAGAGCCATCGTCTTTTTGATTGAGGCGTTTATTAACGGACACTGCTCTCCCTTTAGCAACCAAGACAGAAACATCCTCAATCAGAGCATCACCGACAACCCAGTCGCTAAAAAAATGTCTGCGTTTTTCGTAGGACACCGTGCCATCAAAGTAGCGAACAGCCTTTAAGTTGTCAGCAAATTCTTCGTAGTTCGAAGAACGACGTAAAGACTCAACGACGTCAAGAAAGGTGAAGCAATCGAATTCAGAGAGGTTAAGGACAAACTCTTCAGGGTCGTTGGGACCGCCCAACAAGGTGTTTTCAGCATACGGGGAGTCTTTGAAATGACCGGAGAGTGCAACGATAACGTCGCCAGGGTTATCTTTCTGCTGCGCAGAAGAAATGATTTGCGCGAGGGTGGATTCGTTCCAGGAGCCCAGTTTGACAACCTCGGCATAAGAAACCAAAGCAAAAGATAAAGCAACACACAACATTAAGAGAGAGACCTTAACCTTCTTAAACAAAGAGAGAAACATCTCAACTCCAGAAATTCAAAACAACAACTTACGCGTTCAAAAGCCTCAGAAGATAAGCGCCCACCTGTGCCTTGGGAACCTTTGCCAAATCGCGCATCAAAACAAAGGGCACCTGATCAAATCCATACAGGGAACGTAACTCCTCAGACATACTCATCCAGAGATATGCAGTCATCTCAGCATCAGCCAACGCCCTGTGAAAGGTGCCATCAGTCTGCAGATCCTTGTAGCGCACCAGGGTTTCCAACTTGTGGTTAGGCGCATCGGGATAAACCCTGCGAGAAATCAACATGGAACAACCAAAGTTATCCCTGGCTCCTTGCCCGATCAGGGCAAACTCCGTATTCAGGAATCGCCTGTCAAAAGAAGCGTTGTGAGCAACCAGCGGCTCATCGCCGATAAAATCGGAAAACGCCCGCATAACCTCGGCAGCGTCGGGCGCATCCTGCACCATCTGGTTGGTAATCCCGGTGTAATTTTCAATAAATTGACTCACGCGAACGCCGGGATTCATCAAGCTTTGAAAGCGTTCCAGAATCTGTTCTCCCCTGATCTTTACGGCACCGATTTCAATCGCTCGGTCACCATAATCGGGAGAGATTCCAGTGGTTTCAAAGTCAAGGACAACTATGGTTTCCTGATGGTTTAATTGCATAAAAGAGTTATAGAGGGCTGTGGTTTATTTGGCAAGAATTTATGACTAACAATGCGACATCGAAGCTGACGAAAAAGCCCCCTAACCAGCTTGAAAAACGGGGGCAAAAAAACCTTAATGTCGTTATAGGACCACCCGTTGGGACAAGGAGTCCATAAAGCTAGCGGAGGAAATAACCGACCACCTGCCATTGATTATCATCGCCGAGCAGAAGCGTGATGGTTTCGGTGACCCGTTCTCTCAGTTCGAACTTTGAGATAAAAGTCATCACTACGTACTCACCCGACGGCACATCAGTGGCATCGTCAGTATAACTAATGCTGTGCTGCACCCTCTCAATAATGGGGCCGAGAAAAGTACGCAACTCTGAGATTTTTTCACTCCACGCCTGCTGGGTCAGCATTTTCTGTAAAGTTGCTGATGAGACCTCCCAGCTTTCCGCGTACTCTTCCGTATCTACCAGGAAGAGAAACTCTGCAGCAGCCAGCACTGACTTCTCAGCAACATGCTGGCTCGGAGTTTTATTTAAAACCGGCATCACAATCAGGAGAAGGCTTGTAAAGAGCAGACACAGATGGATCTGCGCGTGCTGGGAAATTGCTCGAATATTTATCATGTCAGCCCCCTGCAACAATCAAGAGGAAGAAGCTTTGTGCCTGTATTAATTCTAAGCGGGTCAAGCCGATGGGGCAACCGGGGTGGTGCAAATTTCAAGAAAAAACGTAATTTGATAAAACTCTTTTACTGTGTGGGGTTAGCTGGTTTCGCGAAGTAAAACATTAGGAATGGTTTTAGAACAGAAGAGTGGTCCGATATTAGTTGATGACAAAACTAAAACCAGAATCGGCGTTTCGCGTACCGCGAACCGCCCTTCTTTTGCCCGTCAGCAAAAGTAGGCAAAAGTGCCTTCTCCTAGCGGAGGGCATATTTTTTTGCTTGGTTTCAGTGATTTTTAATGACTGAAGAATGGAATCCGTCCCGTTTCAAGGGGGTCTCTCGGCACTGCTTTTTAGCAGCAAGAGGATAAGCCATACCAAACGTGCAAGCAAACACCGCTGGAGAGGTCCTCAAGGGCCTCGGAGCTAACGTGGGAAGCGTAGACTATCAAAAGTCAAAAAGCTCACCCTGCTTCCATGCAGGCTGATCCTTATTCCCCCGATCAACGATCTGTCGCGCAGCCAACCAGAGCTCACGGGTCAGCTCAATATCGTACTGAGAATCGTGCAAACGGCTGTCGTCAACATCAATACCGCAATGCTTTGCAACCGTCGCCAATTTAAAGTTGCTCAGATCGGCACGCGTCTCCTGTAGGATCTGCGCCCAAACCAGCATAACGTCAAGACAGGGATACCAGAACCAGCTACCGAAGAAACGGTCACCGTTCTTCTCCCAGAAACGCCTCATAAAAGGCATATCAAAGCTATGGGCGTTGTAACCGACAAACTGAAACTTGTCAGACTTGTCATACTGGCTGGCGTATTTTGAAAACATCGTCGAAAGACGCACATAAATATCTTTGGGGTCCTCAAACAGCTGGCCGGGGACAGCAAGATGGTCAGGATGATCGGGTGGCAGGAACTGTCTTCGGTCCATGCCTGTCACTTCCAGGGCCGACATTTCGATTGCATCCTGAGGATACGGGCGCACAAAATAATCGAAAGACTCTTTGACTTCGTCACCTATTTGCACGCAACCGGAGATTTGAGTCAGGCCATTACGTTCCGGATTCACACCGGTCGTCTCAACATCAATAAAGACCAACTTCTGTTCGGACATCTCTGCAGAAACCTCTGGGAATGGAAGTTAACAGGACAACAGCCTGTAATCAGTTAAAGTGGCAAGCGACGATCTCTTACAAAAGGCTGGCACCCGTTATATTCAAAAAATTTTCAGTCAGGATGCCGCGTGGCAAGACCTTCTCACCATACAGCATCCTGTCGCCTTCCTTGATATAAATCTCAACGTCAGGCTTACCTTTTGTATGAGGGAGTTTAATGGCAATGACTTTGTATTTTCCCGGGAGCTCATCCAAAGGCGCCTCTGATTTCATTAGCCTGAAAGCATTCACCACGCCAAGGGCTGTATCTTTGCCTACCTCAGAAACACCATGGACACCCGACTGGATACAAGCCATAAGGTAATTCTTGGTAAAATTTTAGTTTTTTTGCTTCTCGACAAACAGCCGCCCGTCATTTCTGTGTTATCGAATGCAGAGTCTATCTCACCATTTTCAAGAGCAGCTACCACATCAGAGACGAGAGAACTCAAAATGGCCAGCGTCCAGTTTTCTGGTTTCACTTTGTTCATCACCGAATATTAACGGAGACTTTTTATAAGAGCAACAGAATCAGAAGTAAACCTTCGATAAGTATTTACTTTCAAAACAACAAGCGAGGCAACTTACCCGAAACGGTTAAGCCGTCTCGCTTACAACAAATTCTGGTGGCATACTTGCAGATGCTGGATGTTGTTTATCTCAGACATAACCTCTAGCGATTATTTATAAGCGCCACTTGCGTAATGGAGTTCATAGCTGTGGCTGTATATTTCAATAATATTACCGAACGGGTCTTCCATGTAAATCATGCGATAAGGCTTTTCACCTGGATAATAATAGCGCGGTGCTTTCATACGCTTCTTCCCGCCTGCCGCGACAATCTTTTCAGCCAACTCTTCCACATCAGGGTCTTGTACACAAAAGTGGAAAATTCCTGTTTTCCAGTATACAAAATTGTCCTCAGGGTTTGTTTGATTTTTAAACTCGAACAGTTCGACCCCGATGCGATCTCCGGTTGACAGATGGGCAATACGAAAGCGCTCCCAGTTAGCACCAAAAACATCGGTGCACATTTC
>JAOUDB010000254.1 GCA_029859485.1 Desulfuromonadales bacterium
CGCGCTAGGTATGATAGTGGGAGGCATTGCTTCAAGCCTTGCCATCCCACTCATTAACCATTATGAGAGCGACCCTTCGGGGTCGCTTTTTGTTTTGGCTCTATAACCAAAAAAAAGTTACGCTGCCGCAGAGAACGCAGAGGGAAAGCTCTAAATCCTATAAAAAAACGGGTCAGTAGCCCACACAAAAGGAATCCGTTTTACACCAAAACACTTAAAGCTGAAATCAAAAGACCAACGCAAAGACGCTAAGAAAAGCCAAGAAAGACGCAAAAGGTGACTATTCTCGCTTTCTGAAGTGGTTTTCTTTGCGGGCCTTCTCTGCCCCTTCACGCCTGCGTTAAACCCTTACAACCTTTGTATGGGTTATAGGCATACCCCTTGAGTATTTATCTCTAGACTGAAAAATGATGGATTATGCCGCAACCAGAATCGGCCAGAGCAGGCTTCCCGCAATCGCCCACATGAGCCCGCCAATCAATATATCGAGGATTTTCCAGGCAATCTTTTTGTGAAAAAGAGGCGTCAGAATACGGGACCCGTAACCCAATCCGTAAAACCAGAGCATTGAGGCACAGACAGCACCAATGGCGAAAGAGGTCCTTTGGTTTTCAGGGAACTGGCCCGCGATACTGCCGAGAAGAATGACCGTATCGAGGTAGACGTGTGGGTTTAGCAAGGTCAGAGCGAGAGTTGTTGCAGTGGCCCAGGTTAAACCAGAGGCCGGATGATCAGAAGGATCAACCTCCATGACCTCCCCTTTAAGCGCTGAGCGGAAAGACTTCACCCCGTAGACGAACAGAAAGAGGGCTCCTCCCCAACGGGCGGTCAACATAAGACCTTCTGATGATGCGACCAAAGTTCCAAAGCCACCGACCCCGAGGAGAATAAGCAACGCATCACACAAAAAGCAGATACTGCAGATGGTGAATACGTATTCCTTCCTCAACCCCTGGCGCAGGACAAATGCGTTCTGACTGCCAATCGCAATGATCAGGCTGGCGCCAAGGGTGAAGCCTTTTATAAGTGGGGTTAGCATAGAGTTCACAAAGCAGCAGAGGCCAACATAAAAGATTTGTACAAAGCGGTCATCTCCGCAATAAGTATTTTCAGAGAATGAAATTTCAAGCTCTTTGTCAACAAAGAATACGTTCTTAAATATCTACGACAAGATTAGCTTCTCTTGGCAGAACGCGCAGCATCTCATCCACCAGCGCTCTGGTCGTGAACGGCTTGCTCAGGTAACCGTTAAAACCCATCTCCAGATATTTTTCCTGATCACCTATGAGGGCAAAAGCGGTTAGAGCGATCACTATCAGGGGCCTTTTGCTAATCTGCTCGAGTTCACGCAGTATGCCCAGGGCATCGACACCATCCATCACCGGCATCTGAATATCCATGAGCACAAGGTCAAAAGCATTCGCCTTGAAGAGATCAATGGCGATCTTGCCATTACAGGCGAGCGTAACCTCATGACCAAGATTTTCCAGGATCTTCGTTATAAATTGAGTATTGACAGGATTATCCTCCGCCAGCAGGACATTTAAAGTTGGCCCCTTCCACAACGAGACATCGCTACCGGCAAGAGATTTTTCTGCGACATGGCCGGTCTTTCTCTTTAAAGGGAGGATTAAGTGAAAAGTGCTGCCCACCCCCACCCGACTCTCAACGCGGAGACTTCCCCCCATCAAGGAGGCAAGACTTCGACTGATGGGCAGGCCCAACCCGGAGCCACCGTAGTTCTGGCTATTGACTTCGGGAGCCTGTGCAAAGGGCTCAAAGATTTTTCCCAGCAGATCTGTCGGGATACCGATGCCGGTATCTTTTACAGCTACATCAAGAAGGACCCTGACTTCACTTTCTTCAACCAGAGAGACCTCAATGCCGACCTCTCCCTCTTCTGTAAATTTGATCGCATTGCCGAGAAGATTGAGCAGTATCTGTTGAATTCGCAGTGGGTCACCAACCAGGATTTCCGGAACCGCCTTATCGATACTGACACTCAAGGAAAGATTCTTCAAAGCAGCTTGTTGCTGCTGAAGAGAACCAATCTTTCTGATGAAAGCATGCAGACTTATGTCTTCCCGCTTTATGGTAAGCTCTCCAGAATCGACCTTCGACAGGTCAAGCACATCATCGATCAATGAGGACAGGGTGTGAGCGGAAGAGTTGATTGCTGCGAGGTATTTCTGCTGTTCCGGATCCAACGCGGTGCCCTCCAACAGCTCACCAAAACCGATGATGGACGTCATGGGGGTGCGGATTTCGTGGCTCACTTTTGCCAGAAACAGGCCCTTGGCCCGGTTGGCGGCTTCGGCAGCCTGCGTGGCTGCCAGCAGCGCGATTTCATTTGTCTTGCGCTCGGTAACGTCCTGAATCATGCCAATGGACCTGATGATCGCGCCGTTGGCGTCGCGTTCATGCTGACATTTTTCATAGACATAGCGGACTTCACTAGTATCTTGCCTGACGATCCTGTGCCCGACCTCATAAGTGTTCCGGCCGTCACGCAGAGACGTTGAATAAGCAGCGTCCACTGCGGCACGATCCTCGGGATGAACAGCTTTCAGAAATGCGTCATAGCTAAAAGCAAAGGTTTGAGGATCAACCCCGAAGAGGCGAAAAGTCTCTTCAGACCAGATCAACTGATTGCTGGCAGCATCAAGTTGCCAACTACCGACCCGGGCAAGTTGCTGAGTTTGAATCAACATTTCCTGGTTTTTTCGTAAGGCCTCTTCAGCCTGCTTCCGCTCGGTGATGTCGGTGACAGCACCCAGCAAGATCAATTCTCCATCAAACTGTCCCGCCTCACATCGGCTTTTCTCAGAGACCCAGCGTATCTCCTTCTGTTGTGTCACAATCCGGAACTCGAGCGACTTGCGATCCCCCGGCACCAGACTGAGGAGATGGTCGGACACGATTTGTTGGTCTGCTGGGTGGACCAGAGGGAGGAAGCAGCCCATCGTGATCACATCCTTGATGCGGTATCCAGAGATTGAACTGATCGCGCCGTCAACCCATTGAACCCGAAACGAACTATCTCCTTTCCGCGTACAGTAATGAACGTAATCCGAGGTGAGGCTGGCCAGTCGGCGATAGCTCTCTTCCATCTCCTTGCGCTCGGTGATGTCGCGATCAGCACCTCTAAAACCCACAACCTCGCCAGCTGAATTAAATATTGGCGTCGCATTGCTCTCAAGAAAACGATAACTCCCGTCCCTGTGCCGCCAACGCAAGACCCAGCCATTCCAGCCCCGCTTCTCAGCAACAAATTTGGGAAAAAACTTTTGTACCGCTTGTGCATCTTCTTCATGCAGGAAATCAGAGTAAACCCTCCCTACAATTTTATCTGGCCCATAATCCAATAGATTCAAGAGCCTTTGATTTGAATAGGTATGCCGCCCTGAAAGGTCGATTTCCCAGATCCACTCCGAAGACGTGTCAAAGATGTTTTGGAGCTTCTCTTTGCTTTCCTGTAACTCTTCTGCCACTTTCTTCCGCAGAGTGATATCGCGCCCCACACCTACAACAGCCTTGACTCGCCCTTTTTCATCCACTATTGCCCTCTTAGACCAGGCCAGCCACCTCCAACCCGCCATAGTCAAAGCCCGTTCTTCCAAGTATGCAGTATGCGGGGGGTGGACCAGGCTTTCCATCGCCTTGGCGGTGGAGGCCTGGTCTTCTTCGTGAACGAGAGGCAAGAAGTGCTTGCCCAGCAACTCCTCTTCGCTTTTGCCGAAAGTTTTGCAGTATGTAGGGCTGACAAAAAGAAACCGCCCTTCAGCGTCAACCTTGACCACCAACTCATTCTGGTTTTCCACCAGCAGCCTGTAAATCTCTTCGCTCTTGCGCTGCTTTTCTTCGGCATTCTTGCGCGCAGTGATATCGCGATCAATGCCCTGGTATCCCCGGAATAGACCTTCCTCATCAAAGACAGGCGTGCCACTCGATTCAATCACAACCTCACGACCATCTTTGTGGCGGTTTATATTGATTAGATTATTGAAGGGCAGGTATTTTTCTGCGACAGGGTCAAAGTGCTCATGAACACGCTCAGCCTCACCAGGGTCCATCAGGTCGAAGGCGTTCAGGCCGATCAACTCACTAGGGTCATAACCCAGCAAATTTCGGATTTGCGGACCTACATAGGTAAAACAAGCATTTTCGTCAAACTCCCAGAACCAATCGGGGGAGGACTCAACCATCTTTCTGAAACGATCCTCTTCATTTGACATGACAACGACCTGAACCCGAGGAATGAACATAGCGTCATAAAGCTGCTTTAATTGTACACGAGGCCAGGGTCAGGACAAACTGCTAAACAGTTTTACTTCATTACAAGCAGGGGAACATTCTCACTACTGAACAGAAGGGAAACCTTAACTTCTTCTATCATCCTAACTAATTGCGGGAATCTGACTGGAGAGTCAGCCTTTACTTTACCCTTTATTTGTCTTAGATTAATGCCGCCTTTCAACTTGATTCACATTTCTCTTCAAGCTATCGTCTAGCAACTTGTCGGACTTGCCGGACCGAAGCGAAAATTTGGACGATTGAGATCATCTTTTAGCTCGTTTGCAGGCTCATAGCCGTAGCCATGAGGCAAAAAGGAGTTGAAATATGGGCCAATCGACTGGATTTGCAACCGGTCCATGGAAAGTCCGACACGCTGCTAGATCATTCAAATCAAAATCGAGGGAGGCTCGCAAGCAATGAAACTTGCCAAATCCATTTTAAAGAAGTTTACGCCATTTTTTCAAAACAGTTCGTTCTTCCTGCAGGGGCAAATGGACATCAACCCCAAGTCCCGCTGGAACAACGCTTCGCTCCGCAGTGAAACAGGTGGTTTCTATC
>JAOUDB010000255.1 GCA_029859485.1 Desulfuromonadales bacterium
CAGGCAGGAGGAACAGATAAATAATTAACCAAAATATTCGAAGCTATTACCAGAGGCGCAACCACGGTCTGGAGAACCCTCGAAAATCCTCATTGATAAGACCAACGGTCGAACTCACGTGCGGTAGAGAAAGAGGCAGCTCCGCGACGAAGCCAAGTCAGGCGGTAACCAACCCGCGAATATCAGAGTGATCTACCGTCGCAACGCGGGTTCCGTCTCTGATCTTGCCCTGGAATCATACTAAAACCAAACCACAGAAAAGCAGTGGGTAGGGACCGTGTCGCCTCTTGACAACTGTCAGCCATATCAGAATTTATAGGAAGAAAATCTTTACCTCCTTTTCGTTCTAGAGTATATTGGTGCCGTATTATTTGATGTTTTCCATGGGGTGTTGGAATTGATTAACAGGCTTGTAACATTTTATATAAAGAGAATATGAACCGCTGTCGTCGGCTTAATTGCTGACCAGCGGTTTTTGTCTTTTGTGTCTGTAGTTTTAGATCTGAAATATAGAGGAGAGAATCATGCTTATACGGGTTATGTACGATGATGGCAAGTTCGATATGGTTAAACCACAAATGCTGGATACCTTGTTGACCTCTGGTAGGTTGACCAGCTTTAAACGCTCTGATGCCTGGGCTGTCGTCGGTCGCGACACTCTTCGTAGCAGCAAATCACAAGGGCATCAAGGAATAGAACGTCGAGCTTGTTAAGATTAATCACATAATTATGGCCACCTGGTAACGGGTGGCCTTTCCTGTTTTTAAGGATCAGTAAAGATTTTGCATTTCTCCCAATGTCTTCCATTAAGATCAATCTAAGAGGAAAAATAAGACAATCTCTCAGACGGATAGTTTGAGTCCATCTCGGTGATTGGTCCAAGTATTATTTGAATCAACTCTCGGTGTGGACCAGACCATCTCTGATGTGAAGGATTCGATTAGCGCGCGCGGAAAGATCAGGGTTATGGGTAATCATAACAATGGTTAGACCATTATGCCTCAATGAACGAAGGATTTCGAAAATCTTCTCACTGTTCTCACTGTCAAGGTTGCCGGTTGGCTCATCCGCCAAAAGGATTTCGGGTTCATTGACTAGGCCTCGTGCGATTGCCGTTCGCTGCATCTCTCCACCGCTTAGCTGCGAAGGGACATGGTCAAGTCGATGCTCCAGCCCCACCATTTCCGCCAAGTGGGTGATTTTCTCAGGCGTTGCAGGTTTCTTGCTGAAGAGTAGCGGGAGAGCGATGTTGTCAAACACGCTCAACCCGGGAATCAGATAGAACTGCTGAAAGACGAATCCGATCTTATCTCTTCGCAACTTGACCAGTTCTGCTTCTGGTAAACGAGAGGCATTAATACCATCGATGAGGACTTCGCCTTGTGTCGGTTGGTCGAGGCATCCAAGGATATGCAGCAGTGTCGTTTTGCCCGCACCTGATGGGCCAGTAATGGCTAACAACTCTTCTTTCTCGACGCTCAGGTCGACGCCACGCAAAGCGCGAACATCTTCTGCTCCACGACGGTAGTTCTTTTCTATTCTTCTGAGTTCAATCATCCTTTTATCGCCTCAACGGGGTGGATTTTCGATGCTTTGCAAGCTGGATAGAGGCCTGCACACAAACCTATCACCATGATAAACAGCATACTTCCCAGGGCGAGGAAAGGATCGAAACTGATCAAACTGCCCGTAGGGACAAAAGGCATCACAGACCGGACAAAAGCTTCGATGAGCTTCGAGCCAAGTGTTGCGATAGCAATACCAAAGACACCTCCCGTCAGCGACAGGATCGTCGTTTCTTCCAGGATGATGCGGAAAACATCTTGTCTCGAAGCACCAACAGCCCGCATCATACCGATTTCCTGGCTTCGTTCGAAAACGGACATAAGAATGGAATTCATCACACCTACGGCACTGATGAGCACTGCGATCAAAACGATGGCTAGGCTAAGCGCTCTAGCAGAAGCGGCTAGGTTGGCAATTGAATTCATCACCTGTCCCATGGTTACAATCTGAATTCCCGGAACAGCCGCCGTTAAGGCATCCGTAATTTCATTCATTCGTTCAGGGTCAGTTACTTTGACACCTATCGCGGTTGCCGCACCTGGACGTTCGAGTATCTGCTGCGCTGTCTGAATCGGGAGATAGACAAAAGCGTCATCCTGGCTTCCTGTCAGGCCAACGACCCCGGCGATGACCAGTGGCGTTCCTTCGGCTGTCTCAGTGAACACATCTCCAGGCTTTAGCCCTTCGTGATCAGCAACCTCATGGCCAAGCAGAATCTCGTTATCCTGCGTGGGAATCTTGCCATTGATCTGCCAACCAGGCTTAATCGCAGACAAAACCTCCATATCCACACCATAAATGAGGTCAATTCTCTCTTTCTGAGGGTTTGGCTGTTGAGCAACTAGAATAGGTGTCGCCATGGCGATGCCACTGGTTTCTTGAAGATGCTGCATCACTCCTGTATCCAGAAACTTAGGGATGACAGCACCGTGCAAAACCAGGGCCGCTACCTCGTGAGCGCATCCAGAAGGAACAACCATGAAATGCAAACCAGTGCGATCCAATTCCTCGGCCAGGCCTTTATTGAACCCGCTATTGAAGGAGAGAACAGAAAAGAGCACCCCCACCGAAGCGGCGATGCCTAGCATGGTCAGAGCACTCCGTATTCTGTGACGTAGCAGGTTCTTAACGGCTAGCTTAAGATATCCACTCATTTCACTTCGACTCCGGTCGCAATCAAAACGATATTGTTCTGTGACTTGCCAACGGTGCCGGTAGCTGCAACGTTTTTATTCGGCATCGAAGGCAGTGTGAAGTTATGAGTTTTAAGGTCGATGTAAATTTGTCCCGTGGCGTCACGCAGATAGAACCAGCAGCCGTTGGACTGACACTGGGAGACGATATTCCCTTCCAAGGTCACCTTCTGGCCGAGAAGACTCTTTTTCAAAAAGACGTCTTTCACGGTTGCTTTCGGGGCCGAAGAGTCAACGCCGGCACCGTACTTTTCACCGCTACACCCGGCAATAATCAGGGTTGCTACAAGGGTCATGGTCAACAGGATTATTCTCATGTACTGTCCTTTAGTCCAATGGGATGAAGTTTCAGAAACAAGTCATTATGGCGTTTAATCTGAGCCAACGCAGCAAACCTTACACAAAAGGTAAGCTATATGTTTTTGATACTACACTAGCACACATGGTAAAAACAATGTGCCTTCCCACATTTTCATTCTGAATGCTGGCACTGTTTTCACGCGGTGCTTACAACTGATCCCGTCCGCTTTAGTGGAATAGCCGCTTTGTCGATTAGCAATTTTGGCTCCCACGGGTTTTGTGCGATATTACTATAGATAGCAGGTAGCTATTAATGGCTTTTAGAAAGATAGGATTTTAGCAATATGGCTGGGTGTTGCTATTCTGAATGTTAAATTCAGGCCGATTCTAGCGCACAGAAAAAAAACATTATGGTTGGTTCTTTTAATCAACTTCCTGATGTTCTTTGTGTTGATTTTCGGCTCGCTTTGGGGAAAAACTGTATCTCTTTCTGCTGATAGTTTTGACAACCTTGGTGACGCTATAACATATGCTGTGAGCATTTGGGCTGTGGGGAAAGGTACTCTACAGAAGGCAAGGGACTGCCTGACCATACCATGGTGTCCACTATTGCGGACCGACCTCACATTGTTTGGAGTGTTATAATTTGGCTGAAATGCGAAATTCTTACTGATCCTGATAAATATGAATTCTGTGGCAGGAAATAAGCGTTTAGTAACTTTCAGCCTGGGAAGAGAGGATCGCTAGTATTTGCACAAAGGTAGCATCAAGGGTAGCATGGAAAGAATTCAGACTTACTTAAAACAAACTAAGGGCCTAGCCGAAAACGGCTAAGCCCTTGATATTATGGCGGAGGGGGTGGGATTTGAACCCACGGTACGCGTAAACGTACAACAGATTTCGAGTCTGTCACCTTCGGCCGCTCGGACACCCCTCCAGGGGCTGTTATTAGTGGCTGGAGCTTAGGGGATGGTAAAAACTCAAACCCCAGATTCTTCAGCAGATTCATTGTTATATAGAACTTTTCGATTTTTATCCAGCCAAAATCAAGGCAATTCCATACTTGGCATCACTGATCATAAACCCTGAGCGAAAACCCAGCCTCCAGACCCTAGTCTCCGGGCTCCGAAGGCCGCTTCGCAGCCTTCCTGCCAGCCCTTAATTCTTTAAAAAAGCCGCTCAGCAACTGGCTGCATTCTTCGCCCAGCACACCTTCTGTGACTTCGACCTTGTGGTTGAATCGATCGTCCTGAGCAAAATCATAGATGGAGCCCACCGCCCCGGCTCGCGGGTCGCGGCAGGCGTAAACCAGGCGCGGGACGCGCGCCAGGATCATGGCGCCCATACACATGACGCAGGGCTCGAGGGTGACGTAGAGCGTGGTTTCAAGCAGACGCCAGTGGCCAATATGTTCTGCGGCCTGACGGATCGCCACCATCTCGGCGTGGGTGGTCGGATCGTTGCTGGTTTCACGCAGGTTGTGGCCGCGACCGATGATCTCGCCTTCGAAGACAACGACAGCGCCGATCGGCACTTCACAAAGAGAGTGGGCAATTTCGGCTTCTGCCATAGCAGCCTGCATAAAAGAGATGTCTTGTTCTGATGTCGTACCCAAAAGTTACCTCGGCGCGCTATTACAATTTACTGGCTATAGACAAAAACATAAAGCATTTCACCACAGAAACACTGAGTACACAGAGCGAATCAATAATTCAGTCTTCTCTTTGTTCTCTGTGACTCGAGTGAGAGAATCGAACGGGCGGTTAAAGTTGTTCT
>JAOUDB010000256.1 GCA_029859485.1 Desulfuromonadales bacterium
GTGCGGGATAGCGAAGTTTGTTCAAGCCATAATTCACCCGCAGGCGCATACCCGGATAATTGTCAGTGAAGAACTCAGGGTGATTGCTCTGGGTCAGGTAAGGCAACAACGACAGTGTCAGGAAACCATGGGCAATTGTTGTCCCGTACGGGGACTCTTTTTCCGCACGCTGCGGGTCGACATGGATCCATTGCTCGTCGCCGGTCACCCGTGCAAAAGCATCAATCCGCTGTTGGTCAATTTCAAGCCATGGGCCGACATGAATCTCCTGGCCTTGAAGAGTCTGGTAACGTTCAATTAATTCAGCCTGAGCAGACATGATTAATTCCTTTCAAAACAACTGTCTCGATTATTGATAGATAACCCTATTACCTTTGCCCTGCAAGACAAATCGGTAAAACATCAGCTTCATAGTGTATACATTGAATTCAGATAAACCTTGAGCAAATTCAGACATTTCGCAATAATACAGAACAGAAACCTCTGCGCAGGAAAAAATTTCTGTGCTAAAGTGAACAGCGGTTAAAAACATCTACTGTACTCGAGCAAATGGTTCGTAATTCTGGCAGGCAAATAAGCAGGATTATGACCATTCCTTATTGCATGAGGTCCAGCATGTCAAACAGCGACAAAAAACAACTCCGA
Organism: Desulfuromonadales bacterium; assembly: GCA_029859485.1. Classification (GTDB taxonomy): domain Bacteria; phylum Desulfobacterota; class Desulfuromonadia; order Desulfuromonadales; family BM103; genus M0040. The sequence continues at coordinate 646 of JAOUDB010000256.1, forward strand.
GAAGACAGCCATCCAATGCGTCGAGCGACCGACAGGAAACCACAAAAGTACATGCTGGCCATTAAGGATGTTGCCAAACTCCTTCACCAGCGCAGCCGAATCGATGACGAACAGTATGAGATGATTCTCCAGCGCGGCGATGCCCAGGCTGCAAGGCTGAACAGTCATCTGCCCAAGAACCTGGCCAAGAAAGAGATCTACTTGCCTGAGCTGGCCTCTCCCGCCCAGGTGATCACCTCCTTTAGCCTGGAGATTCCTGCGACACAGAAGAAATTGACTGAAGATGCCATCACGGAGCTGATCGCCCAGGCGTCCGGCATGGAATATATCAAGATAGACCCCCTCAAGCTGGAACTTGATGTCGTCACCGACCAGATCCCCAGGGCCTTCGCTTTGAAGAACCTGGTGGTACCGATCGATGAGAAGGAAGGCGTCGTCACAATTGCCGTAGCCGACCCATTCAATGTCCGACCGATTGAAGACCTGCAGCATGCGCTCGGCATCAAGATCAAAAGAATTTTTGCTTCACGCAGCGACGTCCTGAAAATTCTCGAGGAGTTTTTCGGTTTTCAGGCCTCGGTCAGAGCAGCGCAGGTCGATATGGGCCTCAGCTCTGAACTTTCCAATCTCGAGCAGCTCTTCAAGATGCGCGGCCGTGACGAGGTTGAAAGCAGTGACCAGCACATCATTTCTGCGGTGGAATTCCTGCTCAAATATGCCTTCGATCAGCGGGCCAGCGATATCCACATAGAACCGAAGCGAGACAAGTCATCAATCCGCTTCAGGGTCGATGGTGTTCTGCACAACATCCACACCGTTCCTGGCAACCTCCATCCGGCTATTGTCTCTCGCCTGAAATTGCTGTCGCGTCTCGACGTCGCGGAGAAGCGCCGTCCACAAGACGGCCGCATCAAAACCGAACACATGGCCAAAGACATCGAGCTGCGTGTTTCCACCCTTCCTGTCGCTTTCGGTGAGAAGGTCGTTATTCGAATCTTCGATCCGGAGATTCTCATGCAGAAGCTCGACCGGATCGGTTTTTACGAACGTGAATACAAGCTTTACAGTGAGTTCATCAGAAAGCCGAATGGCATTGTTCTGGTAACCGGGCCTACGGGTAGCGGTAAGACGACGACTCTTTACTCCTCACTGAAAACTATCGCCTCACCGGAAATCAACATCATCACCATCGAAGATCCAATCGAGATGGTGATGGAAGACTTCAACCAGGTCGGCGTGCAATCAGCAATCAATGTCACCTTCGGCACCGTCTTGCGGAACATCCTGAGACAAGACCCCGACGTTCTGATGATCGGTGAGATTCGCGATGCAGATACGGCCAGCAACGCTGTACAGGCAGCCCTGACCGGTCACCTGGTACTCTCCACCTTGCATACCAATGATGCGCCGTCATCCATCACGCGTCTCCTTGATATCGGGATTCCGGCATTCCTGATCACCTCAACAATTAACGGGATTATCGCCCAGCGTCTGCTCCGATCCATCTGTCAGGAATGCAAATATGAAACAACTCTGACTGATGAAGAGATCACCTATCTTGACCTTGAGAAGAAAGACTATAAAGTTTGGCAAGGTAAAGGCTGTGATGAGTGTCGCGGCACAGGCTACAAGGGTCGAACCGGGATCTTTGAGGTCCTCGAATTCACGGAACGGCTAAAAGCGAAGATCACTGATCACACAGACATGGCCGAGGTTTACGCAATTGCCAAAGCTGATGGCATGATCTCTTTGCGTGAGTTGGCCATGCAGAAAATGTTTGAGGGCCACACCACCTTCAAAGAGATCGTTTCCGTGACGGGTTAGCAACTTCAGAATTTCTTTCGCGGGGAAACTCTCAAGGAGACAGGCAATGAATCGAGGCTGTTCCTGGCAAGACGTTTCTATCGCAATTCTTATCCTGTTTCTGTTCCAGAGCGTTATTATAACGCCAGCTTATGCGCAGATGGACTGGCTCAAGTCGGGCAAGGAACTTCTGGATACTGTCAACAAGCCCCCTCAGGAACAAACGACACCCCAAATCTCTAATTTGACCGACAGCGACATTGCAAGGGGCCTCAAAGACGCGCTTCGGGTTGGTACGGAAAGGGTTGTTGGACAACTCGGCAAAGCGGACGGCTTCAACGCGGACCCCGCAATCCACATCCCTTTGCCTGACAGTATGTTACGGGTCAAACAAGCACTGGATGCGGTAGGCCTTTCAGCCATGATGGACGACCTGGAGCTCAAGTTGAACCGCGCGGCAGAAGCAGCGACCCCACCTGCAAAGAAAATCTTTTGGGATTCCATAGAATCGATGACGCTGGATGATGTCACGGGCATTTACAATGGCCCTGATGATGCCGCCACTCGATATTTCCAAGACAAGATGTCTGCCCCTCTCGCAGAAGCGATGCAGCCCATCGTCGAACAAGCCATAAATCAGGTTGGTGCCGTTCAGGCCTACGATGCGGTCATGGGAGAGTACTCCAGCCTGCCCTTTGTGCCAAACGTCAAAGCAGACCTGAACAGCTATGTTGTTACAGAAGGGATGAACGGGATTTTTCATTACATCGCAGCAGAAGAAGCTGCAATTCGCCAGAACCCCGTTGCACGAACCACGGATATCTTGAAAAAAGTGTTTGGCGCCAAGTAGGTGTTAAATAATATGGAAGTTCTTGATGCTACGGTCGAGAGCGGTAAAGCGTTGTGCGAAGGAAGCTTTCTGCTCGGCAACTTCTCGATTTAGAATATCCAGCTTCAAAGCCCTGTCATGAATCTGTTGGGAGGCCCTGCCAATAAAAAACCCGAATAAACCGAGGACCATCATGGTGCCACCACACATTTAGGTATACATGTACCGACTCTGTTCAGTCCCCGTAATATCCTGAATAAGCTGGCCAGAGAGAGACTGGCTATCATCCCAGAACAAGATCAATCGCAGGATCATCCAGCCGATCGGAGCCATGACGCCGAGCAGCATGCCGCAAGCGGCATAGGCGACATCACGTTTTCCGCTGCGGCCATTCAATGGTTCCGTTAGAGCCACTCCACCCTCCTGCGACCTAAGCACTTGCGCGCCCGAGCATAATGCCCAGAGCTTCCGCAGTGCGAACCAGGTCACCATCAGGTTCTACGCGGTTAAGTGAATCGACCGCATCAATGATATCGACATCAGAAACTTGACGGCCCTGCAAAGAGACCATACGTCCATAACGTTTCTGTTCGATCAACTCAACAGCTTTGACACCAAAACGCGAACCAAGAATCCGGTCAAACGGTGAAGGCGTCCCTCCACGTTGAACGTGACCCAAGACAACAACCCGGGTTTCAACATGCAAAAGACGGGAGATTTCATCAGCGACAAACGATCCGACGCCACCGAGGCGTTCAACACCCAGGTTTTCAGAACCAGTCAATTGAACAACTTTTTGCCCGGCTATCGGGAAAGCCCCTTCGGCCGCGACTACGATTGAAAATTTGCTGCCACGGGCCTTACGGGCCTCTATAGCATCACAAACGGCAGTCATATCGAAAGGAATCTCGGGAATCAGAATAACATCTGCAGAGCCTGCCAGACCGGCCTCCAGGCCTATCCACCCGGCATCACGGCCCATGACCTCAACCACCATGACCCGCTGGTGACTCTCGGCAGTACTGTGGAGTCGATCCAGGGCTTCGGTGACGATATTCACAGCGGTGTTATAACCAAAGGTAACATCGGTGCCACGCAGATCATTATCGATCGTTTTTGGCACACCGACCATCGGCACCCCCTTCTCCTGCAAGGCTCTGGCAATTTTCAGGGTCCCGTCACCACCAACGGCAATCAGAGCCTCGACGCCAAGGTCATGTATGTTTTTTACAACTTCGTCGGAAACATCCACGAGGCGGGTTTCACCCTTCTCTTCGACAGGGTAAGCCAGAGGATTGCCGCGATTGCTGGTCCCCAGGATCGTGCCTCCGCGTGGCAGGATGCCACGCACAGAGGCGAGTGTCAGCTCTCGCCAACGAGGTGTGCCAACGAGGCCATCAAAACCGTCTTCAATACCAATAACGCGCCAGTCGCGAGTCAGGGTGGCACTACGAACAACACCGCGAATGACGGCATTCAAACCAGGGCAGTCACCGCCTCCGGTCAGGATCGCTATGGTTCGACTCATAGG
>JAOUDB010000257.1 GCA_029859485.1 Desulfuromonadales bacterium
GACCGGGACGCCGAGTCTGACAAATCTCAACCTCGTTTATTGTTTCTTGCTATTCAGGCTGGGGCGTTTAACTTTGTCACTTAGGCTGGTTCGAAATTGCTTTTATCTGCGCCACAGAGGGGGCAGCACCAATCCTCGGGCAGGTCTTCGAAAGATGTGCCGGGATCAATGCCGTTGCCTGGGTCACCTTCAGTCGGGTCGTAGATGTAGTCACAGATTACGCAACGAAACTTGGTCATGATGTGCTCCTTGAGAATTTAGTAGTTGGCCAAAGCGGCCAAAATATCCAGACCATTCTAGTGCAAGAATTAATTCTGACAAGTGTAGATTTGAGAAAACGGCTCTATAATCCAAAAAAATGTTTAACGCAGAGGGAAAAGGCTTCAAAGTCATAAAAATTGGTCAATTCCGACCATTGATCTCTGGGTCTCAACGTCTTTGCGTTAATAAATAGCCTGAGTTTGCCTCGTCTTTGTTTTGGTTGAGGTCCCCAAAAAAAGCAAACGCTTTTAATGCAGGTGCAAGTGATTGCTCAGTCCATCATCCCGATCAGAGCCTGAACGGTTTTTTCGATGCCTTCAGCAGCTTCTGAAATTCTGCCGGCAAGCATGTAAGCCGGGCTTGAAACCAGCTTATTTTCGCGATCTATGACAAATTCTTCAACAGGACACTGAATATGCTCTGAACCAAGCGCAGCTAGTGCTTCTGCGGTTCCCTCATCATTGCCGATTGTTAGTTTGTGCGAGACGTTTTCGTCACCCAGGACCTTGGAAAGGACTGCCGGGGCGATGCAGACAGCAGCAATCGGTTTCTTTGCAGCGTACATTCCCCTGATCAGGCGTGCTGTCTCAGCATTGACTTCACAGTCAGCGCCAGCGACAGCGAAGTTGCAAAGGTTCTTCGCGGCCCCAAAACCTCCGGGCAATATCAACGCGTCAAGATCAGAGGCCTGAACCTTTGCCAAGTCTTGAATGTCGCCCCGGGCGATGCGCGCAGACTCAATCAGTACGTTTCGAGTTGCGCCGGCTTCAGGCTCTCCGGTCAGGTGATTGATAACGTGCATCTGGGGAATATCCGGAGCCATGCAGACGGCTTCTGCGCCGGCGCGATCAATGGCCAGTAAGGTGATGACTGATTCGTGGATCTCGCTGCCGTCGTAGACGCCACAGCCGGACAGGATGACACCGATACGCTTTGCCATAAGACTCCTCCTGAAATTGTGATGATGGCTATTTTTTTACAAGGTTATGTCAAGATTAAAGAAAAATTCAGGCATGTCAAGATTGTTGAATTTGTTCTGCCTCTTGCCTTAATCCTCCTTATCTCTTCATGAGGCCTGATATGGGGGGCAGTGATTATCTCGGCGGTGTAAAAGTTTTTGTAATCGTCAGAATTGAGCCCTTAACTCTTTTGTCGAGAGTTGCCGGTCCAGATTGACTTAAACGCTTGTTTTCGTTACTGTGCGAAGTTGTAAAATAAGGGCTCGAGCTTTTTACTCTTAAACCTGTTGCCCGATAGGGCCAGTGAGCCGCTTGATAGAACCGCTTCGCAGAAGTCTTGATCCTTTGAACACCACGATCGACCCTGGCGTTGTCGTTCGATTGATAGTTAGGACCCGGGTGTCTTCCACCCGATAGAAATATATACTCACTCCAAATGTGGAGGTCTCATGGCCAAATTGGTAGACAATCCTAAGCTGGCATTTCGTTTAGCCCGTGCCATCGTCTCGGATATCGCCCTTTACAATCAGGAGAAGGTGAAGGAAGGGATCAAAAATGACTCGATTTTTGAAGTCCTGACCGAAGAACTGCAAGAGGGGCGTGATCACTTCTATGGTCGGGTTTCTCCTGATCTGGACGATCGAGCTCATCTTTATGATCGGGCCATCGTCGATGTCATGATTAAACAGGCCGGCAAGATCGAAAGTTCGATCTGGTAGATTGCATGCCTGAGCCCTGCTGCTTTCAGGTCAGCCCCGATGATGTTTCGGTGCGCCTGGATCGTTTCCTGGATGACAATCTGCCGGAGGTTACCCGTTCGCAGATCAAGCGCCTTATCGATGAGGGTGCTGTCACTCTGGATGGGGCCACGAGTAAGGCGGGCATCAAGTTGCGGGGGGGCGAAGAGATTCGTGTGGTTTTGCCTGAACCTGTTGCGACAGCAGCCAAGGCCGAAGCGATTCCTTTGGCGGTTCTTTACGAGGATTCCGCCCTGATCGTTGTTAACAAGCCTGCTCATTTTGTGGTGCACCCGGCGCCGGGACACCGGAGTGGCACGCTGGTCAACGCTTTGCTGCATCACTGCCAGGATCTCTCTGGTGTTGGTGGCGAGTTGCGGCCCGGCATCGTTCATCGTCTCGACAAGGACACCTCCGGTGTGATGGTCGCCACCAAGGATGACCAAACCCACCAGCATCTGGCCAGTCAGTTCAAAGACCATACGATTCAACGACGCTACCGGGCCCTGGTACATGGTTTGGTGGCAGAAAATAAGGGTAGCATAGACCAGGCGATTGGCAGGCACCCGGTGCATCGTAAGAAGATGTCCACCGATGCCCGTATCAGTCGTAATGCTGTGACGCATTGGAAAGTTTTGCGTCGCTATGAGGAGGATCGACTGACGCTTGTAGATCTGCTGCTGGAGACGGGCCGAACCCACCAGATCCGGGTTCACCTGACCGAAATGGGCTCTCCGGTTGTCGGCGACCCCCTCTACGGCGGAGCCAATCGCGCCAAGTCAATCAGCGACACTGTGCTACGGAAAATGATCGTCCATCTGGAACGGCAGTTCTTGCACGCCTGGCAACTTGGCTTTGCTCACCCTGATGGCAGGGCCATGCTGTTCCAGGCCGCTTTACCGAAAGAGTTGCAGGAGATCCTCTGCTACCTTGAGGAAAAATATCACTACGAACCTGCCGCACTTGCGATCGAAGCATGTGCGGGTCCGGTTGAAACGGCTTATTGATGAATACTGTTAAGCAAGGCAAAATTCACTATCTGCAGCCTGATTGGGTAGGTCAGAACCGCTTGGTCGCAGGCTTTACCACACGTAACGGCGGCTGCAGTCGTCCCCCTTTTAATTCCCTCAACCTTGGCTTCAATTCCGGTGACCAGATGTCACAGGTCGAAGCAAATCGTGCCGCAGTGGCCAGAGCCTTTGACCTGGAGCCACACCTTTTGCTGACGGTTAACCAGGTTCACGGCACCGAGATTCTGGTTATTGACGAGTCGAATCTGGAAGTCTCTCATTTCCAGCGCGTCGCAAGCGACGCCATTATTACCAATCAGCGTAATATCCTCATTGGTATTCTTGTGGCCGACTGTTTTCCGGTTATTCTCTACGATCAGAAAAAACATGTCGCCGCGGTGGTTCACCTCGGTTGGCGTGGCACGTCCGCCGGCCTTTTGGGCCGCACCGTGAAAGCCATGCAGGAGATCTTCGGTTGCCTGGCGACGGATCTTTGTGCTGCCATCGGCCCGGGCATTGCGGCCCACAGTTATGAAGTTGATCGTCCTGTGCGTGATGCTTTTCGACAAGGGGTTGGTCAGTGGCAGAGGATCGCCGAGGAAGTGACTCTCGGACACTGGCAGCTTGATCTGCAGAAAAGCGTTATGTTGCAACTCGATGAAGCAGGAATTAGCCGGTCGGTGATTGATACGGTTGCGGAATGCACCTGCTGTCACAAGGAAACTTTTTTCTCCTACCGGCGTGACGAAGGGCGAACCGGCCGTCAAATGGGTTTTGCCTTGTTACGTTAACATCTTTTGAAAGGAAGCCGCTTCATGGACAACTCACACATCCTTATCATCGAAGATGATTCCAGCGTCTGTGAACTTCTTTTCACCTGTCTGAGCAAGGCAGGGTATCGTGTCTCCATTGCCCAGAGCGGTGAGGCAGGCCTGTCTCAAATCGATGAAGATCCCCCTGAAGCGGTGGTTCTTGATCTCAACCTGCCCGGTATGAACGGGCTGGATGTGTGTCGCGCAATGCGCCGCGATCCATGGATGAGTAGAATCCCTGTCCTGATGTTAACCGGTCAGGCCGAAGAAGATGATGTTGTCGCTGGCCTGGAAGTCGGCGCCGATGACTACATGACCAAGCCGTTTTCGCCGAAGCTTCTGACTGCGCGGGTTAAGTCTTTGTTGCGTCGCCGCAGTAGCAACCCAAACCCTGCCGATGGAACGACCTCCTCTGAAAACTCACCGGAATCTTTGATGGTGAAAACGCTGGGTCGGTGCGAGTTGCGTGTCGGTAACCGGAGTTTGTCTTGGACCGAGGAATTCAGCCCGGCACAACGTCAGCTGATGGCCATGCTGGTTGGAGCCTCTAGCGGCAAGATTTCTCAGGAAGAGCTTCAGGCCTCGCTTTGGCCGGACAGCACGTCCACGCGAGCTCGTTCGAGCTTTGATTCTCTGCTGTCAAGAGTGCGTCGCACCCTTGATCAGGCTTTGGCGCCTTTTGACAGCAAGAAGTATCTGGTCGTCAAGCGCGGCTATCTCTGCCTTGAACATTCACTCATAGACGCACACGAATTTCGCCGCTTGATACGCAAGGCCAACCAGCAGAACTCTGCAGGTGAATTGTGGCCGGCTGAAATCACCTTTTCGTCGGCGTTCAGCCTCTGGAGAGGAACTTTTGTGCCGGGAGATTTCGGCAGTGATGAGGCCATAATCTTCCAGGATGAACTGGAACAACTCTATCTCGACAGCAGCCAGACTTTTGCTCGTTTGTTGGCGCAGAATGAACGCTACCAGGAAGCGGCGAAACTATTGCGAGACGCCTTGCGCTATGAACCGACCAATGA
>JAOUDB010000258.1 GCA_029859485.1 Desulfuromonadales bacterium
GAAGTCCCTCCTATTAAAAAAATTGCCGCCCCTTCCCCGGCAATCTTCTCTTGCTAAATCAACGTCATCTTTTATCCTTTAGTAAAGGTTCCGGATCACTACTATTCCAAGAAGGAGTGCCTATGGTCGACCGATTGCAGATCACCAAAAACTGGTTACCGCGCTACACCGGAATGCCGCTCGATAACTTTGGCGAGTACATTTTGCTGACCAACTTCAGACACTATGTCGACATGTTCGCGGAAATGTTCTCCTGCGACATCCAGGGGGAAAGTAAACCAATGCAGGCGGCAACCAACAGTGATGGTCTTACCATTATCAACTTCGGCATAGGCTCAGCGAACGCAGCCACCATCATGGATCTGCTCAGCGCCATACAGCCCAAGGGAGTTCTGTTTCTCGGCAAATGTGGAGGATTGAAGAAATCATCGGAAATCGGTCACTTCATACTGCCGAATGCCGCAATTCGCGGGGAAGGAACCAGTAACGATTATTTCCCGGCCGAAGTACCGGCGCTTCCCTCGTTCAAGCTACATAAATTTGTTTCCGAGAAAATTCTCGAACTCGGTCACGAGTACCGAACGGGCGTAGTTTACTCGACCAATCGACGTATCTGGGAACACGACCAGAATTTTATGGAAAAGCTGCAAAAGATGACCAGCATCGGCATCGACATGGAAACCGCGACGATCTTTATCGTTGGACACTACAATGTCATCGCCCGCGGTGCCCTGTTGCTGGTCTCGGATGTGCCCCTCACCCCCGAAGGCGTCAAAACCGAAGAGTCAGACCTGATGGTGACTCAACGATGGGCTGACAGCCACTTGAAGATAGGCATTGATGCAATGACCGAAATTGGGGAGAAGGGAGAGAAAATCAAGCACTTTCAGTATTAAAGAGAAGAGACTCCCTATCGTTTTAAAGAGCCAGGGATCAAACGGAAGCCGTCAGCGACCCCTTCTTTTCCGGCTATGTTATTGTCGCCATGACCTTGTCAGCAATATGCTCTGCGATACTCAAAGAGGCCGTTGCTGCCGGTGAAGGCGCATTGAGAACGTGCACCATGCGCCCTTCCGTCTGGATGCAGAAATCATCGACCATCCTGCCCTCGTTATCAACGGCCTGGGCACGAACGCCGCTGCCACCTGGCACCAGGTCGCTTTCCCGGACTTCCGGCATAAGCCGCTGCAGGCTTTTCACGAACTGTTTTTTCGAGAAAGAACGTCTGTATTCTTCAATCCCCGTCTTCCAGAAACGGGCCGATAATTTCCAGAAACCAGCAAACGCAAAGGTGCCCGCCAGATCGGGCAATGAAAAGTCACTGCGCCGATAGCCCTCGCGCCGCCAAGCCAATACGGCGTTCGGCCCGGCTTCGACAGTGCCATCGATCATACGCGTAAAATGGACGCCGAGAAACGGCATCAACGGATCTGGCACCGGGTAGATCAAATGATTCACAAGCTTGCTGCGCTCCGGCTTGAACTCATAGTATTCACCGCGGAACGGGATGATCCTTAACTTTGGGCGGAGCCCCGCCAGACGAGCAATCTGATCTGCGTGCAGGCCGGCGCAATTCACCAGGTTGTGCGCTTCAAAGGTTTTGTGACCACTATGGATCAGGTAGCCATCCTGTTTTTTTTGAATCTTCAAGACCGGTGAGTTCAGGTGAACCACACCACCACGAGACTGAAAAAGTTCAGCGAGTTTCTGCGTAACACGGACATAGTCAACGATTCCGGTCTGTGGCACAAACAAGCCGGCAACTCCTCGAACATGCGGCTCATGCTCCCGCAATTGGGCCACTGAAAGCCGTTGCAAGCCCTCAAGACCATTCGCTTTCCCTCGGCGTTCCAGCTCCTCCAACGCGGTCAATTCTGTATCATCAACAGCAACAACGACTTTGCCACAACGCTGATGAGGGATGTCATGGACATTGCAAAAGCGGTAAAGAGCCTCTCGCCCGGACGCGCAGGTTTCCGCTTTCATGGAACCAGGCTTGTAGTAGAGACCGGCGTGGATCACACCGCTATTGTGGCCGGTTTGATGAGATGCCAGGCTTGCTTCTTTCTCCAATAGAGCTATTTTCAGATTGGGATTGCGGGAGCTGATCGCAAGTGCAGTGGCACAGCCTACGATACCTCCGCCAATGACAGCCAAGTCGATGTTTGTGCTCATATGACTGAAGACCTCACAAGTTAAAGTGTTGTATCAGAAGTTAATCACAAAACATTATTATTACAACGAAAGCAGGGAGCACTAATAATCAAGCGCCCCCCGTAAGAGTTTCGTTTCGATTTGATTGAATATAAACAGGCTGACCTACTTACTCGTTTTCGTCCTGCTCAAACGGCGACCGATCTTGGGAGCAGAAGACTTGATGTCAGCTTTGCCCCGTCGACCTGTTGTGGTCTTGGTCGGAGAGTTCGCTTTCGCAGGTTTTACTGCGGCCTTTTTGGTCTTTGCAGGAGACTTCGCCTTGGCAGATTTTTGCTTAGATTTGGTTGCTCCCTTGGCTTTTTGCCCGGGTTTCGCCTTGACTCCTCGCTTGACTGCAATCACGGGGAATTCGGCAATTGATTCCTGCGGAATGGCGTATTCAAGCAGCTTTTCAATTTCCGCCAGCCGTGCCTGCTCGGCAGGGCAAACCAGCGAAATCGCAACACCATCTTCCCCTGCCCGGCCGGTGCGACCGATTCTATGTACATAGTCTTCCGGGACCTGGGGCAACTCGTAATTAACAACGTAAGGCAGATTTGCAATATCAAGCCCGCGTGCGGCGACATCAGTTGCCACCAGCACACGCACCTCACCCTTTTTGAATTCTGCAAGGGTCCGCGTTCTGATCGATTGGCTCTTGTTACTGTGGATGGGGGCGGCCTTGATCCCATCAAAGAGCAACTCGTCGGTCAACTTGTCAGCACCATAGCGGGTGCGCGTAAAAACAAGAACCTGACTCCAATTGCCCTTACGGATCAGATGCGAAAGCATTTCACGCTTGCGATTGCGCTCAACCGGATAGATTGCCTGGGTGATCGCATCAGCAGCGATGTTACGGCGTTCGACTTCGATCCTTCGTGGTTGATCGAGCAGTTCATCAGCGAGCTGCTTGATGCTCTTTGAATAGGTTGCCGAGAAAAGCAGGTTCTGTCGATCTCCCGGCAGGAATTCCGCCACGCGAAGGATGTCATCAATAAAGCCGAGGTCGAGCATGCGATCCGCTTCGTCCAGAACCAGGAATTCAATTTCGTTAAGTTTGATCGTGCCACGTTCAGCGTGATCCAGAAGCCTCCCGGGCGTTGCGACCACAATATCAACACCCCGGTCCAAACGCTCCATCTGCGGCCGGATGTTGACGCCACCGTAGATCTTGATGGAACGCAAAGACAGACGACGACCGTAGTTCTGCATCTGCTCGCTGACCTGGGCGGCCAACTCACGGGTTGGAACCAGAACCAAGGCCCTGGGATGCCGGCGCTTTTTGTAGGTGGTCGTTTCACTCAGCATCTGCACGATCGGTAAAGCAAACGCGGCTGTTTTGCCAGTACCGGTTTGAGCGCCGGCAAGCAAATCACAACCTTCGAAGATGACCGGGATCGCCTGACTCTGGATCGGGGTCGGTGTTGTGTATCCTTGTGTTGTAATCGCGCTCAATAGTTCAGCGCGCAGACCGAGCGAAGAAAATGACATCAGAAAAGTCCTTACACCCCCCTTTACAGGAGTAGCGTCTTACTTATAAGAAAATAGAAAACAACAGTGACCGGGACATTAGCCGATTGACCCGACACTGTCAATTAAGCGATGTTCCATCAATTGCTAAGATCAATCTCGCCCTGCGGTGCAAGAAGTGTTAGTTTGTCCAGTCACAGAGAAAAGGCCAGTAAACCTGCTTGATTTTCAGATAATTTTTTTTTATAAATTTACTCCAAAAAAAACTTTCTTACCTAAAAAACAAGGGCTTGAACATGAATGAAATCCAGGCTGTTTTTTCTGATCTGTCGAATTCGTTAAGCACCCAGGTCCTCGGACAACCACACCTGATCGAGCGCCTGCTGATTGCCTTGCTGGCCGATGGCCACCTGCTCGTTGAAGGTGCCCCGGGGTTGGCCAAAACCCGTGCCATTCAGAAACTTGGCGAACATATAGAAGCAAATTTTCATCGCATCCAATTCACGCCGGATCTCCTGCCTGCAGACCTGACCGGTACCGACATTTTTCGGCCACAGGACAGCAGCTTCGTGTTTCAACCCGGGCCGCTCTTTCACAACCTGATCCTGGCGGACGAGATCAATCGTGCGCCGGCCAAGGTCCAGTCTGCTCTCCTTGAAGCGATGGCCGAACGTCAGATCACCATCGGCCAAACCAGCTATCCGCTAGATGATCCGTTTCTGGTCATGGCGACCCAGAACCCGATTGAGCAGGAAGGCACCTATCCGCTCCCTGAAGCGCAGCTCGACCGTTTTCTGCTGCATGTGATGGTCGGTTACCCGCAGGTTGCAACGGAACAACAAATCCTGAATCTGGCACGCAACGAAGCGAGAAACGGCAGAGCGGAAAAACAGGAAAAAGCTGCGCAGCTCAGCAACAGGCAGTTACAAGAAGCCCGCTCACAGGTTCTGGATCTCTACCTGGCAGACAACCTCGAAGAATACTTATTGCAGCTGGTGCTGGCCACCCGACAGCCTGAACCTTACGGCGAGGATTTGGCCGGCTGGATCCAGTACGGTGCTAGCCCCCGAGCAAGCATTGCTCTCGATCGTTGCTCGCGGGCACGCGCATGGCTAGCAGGTCGGGATTATGTCAGC
>JAOUDB010000168.1 GCA_029859485.1 Desulfuromonadales bacterium
GGAAACCGCTGATGTTACCCCACAAGAAAGCGATGCTCAGGAGGATGAATCCAGCATGAATCAGGTATTCGCCAGTTTTACGCCAGCGAGCCTTGATTTTCAAGATCCAGTCGATCAGGCAGCAGAGAGTGTTGATTGCGAACAGGAAAATACAGATTCCGCTTAATGGAACCCAGGCCACCAGCAGGGGCGCTTGCGCCCATGCCCATGGTAGCCAGCGGGCCATGATGTCCTTTTCCATGCCAGCGAAGATGGCTGGATTGAAGTGCATGACAAGCGAGCCGCCCATAATCAGAATGGTTGCCGCAGAGGCCAGGGCAATTGCCAGCTTCAGTGAGCAGCCAAGCAGCCATAACCTGTGCAATAGCGACAGAGACTTTTGTTTGGTGTCAGTCATCTGCTAATCCAGAGGATGGTTGCTTTCCAGCAACAGGCCAATGCCAAGGTAAGTGAAAAGCACGACACCAAATCCGGCGATCGAGAGCCAGGCGTAGACGCCTCCTTGCCAGCGACGAATGAACTTGGCGTGGCACATTCCCGCATAAAACATCCAGACCAGCACCGACCAGACACTTTTGATGTTCCAGCTGAACCAGTGGCCCCAGGCAATATGCGCCCAGATGCTGCCTGCAATCATGCAGAGGGTAAAAAGGCTGAAACCAAGAAAGACAGCTTCTTCGTTGATGCGCCTCAGGGTCTGAAGATCCGGTAACATGTTGCTGTGCAAGCGGGTCTGGAACAGGTAGAGCGCGCCGATGGAAAAGGCCATGGCGAAAAAGGCGTAACCGATGAAAGAAAAAATAATGTGCAAGCTGAACAACGGTGTGTCGAGCGCCGGGATCAAGGCAGAGATCTTCGTGTCTCGCGGTAGTGCGCCCCCGAGTAGAAGAAGATTGAGAAGCATAACAAAAAGGCCCGTGGCGCGGATGCGATAACGGAGTTCGAAGTACAGGTAAATCAGGGCCAGGGCCCAGCTGAAAAAGAATAACGTGGCGAAAAGGTTGGTTACCGGCAAGTAGCCGGCGAGCCACCAGCGATGAGCGAGGAGGCCCGTTTGCAGAAAGACGCCTACGGCTATCAGAGCAAGCGCTCCCTTGGCAATGATGGGCCGTCTCCAGATCAGGTGCAGCAGGTAGCCGATGGTGGCCGTTGCGTAGGTTGAAAATAGCAGGTAGAGAAGTGGTTTTGACATTCTTGAATGCGTCCGTTGAGATTGATATCGTTTTTTAGTGGGTCAATTTGTTATGCGAGGAAGCTAACATTATCACCTTGATCAGCCCAAGCGAAAAGAGTTGTTAACCATCTCTCGGTCAAGGTTGACAACCCCGGATGGCAATGATAATTTCATGTCCCATGATGACCTCCCTCTATTCAGTGCGTATGCGGGCCTCTTGCCACGATCAGCACATTTCTGGTGCGGAACGCCTTGTGCCCGTGCATGCTGTTGCAGAAACCACAGCTGCTTTGATTGAGCGTGCGTTAAGCGCTCCTCTCGGACCGCCTGACAAGGTTCATTGTAACTCAGAGCAAATTGATCCGGCAACAGTGCACTGGGCAAAACTTCCTGATGTGTACAGTTATCAGGTTGAGAGTGTTCAGGACGGACGTCTGGCTGCTACACAGTTGCTGATCGGGGCCGGTCTCTCAGCAGACCGTGCCGCTCTTGCCGTTGCTACCCTCGCTGAGGGGGCTGGCCCGGATGGAGTCGTTATGCGTGGTGCTGTACTTATGGATGCGGTAACCGGCGAGCGGCTGGAACATGATCTGGTGCGTGGTGTTCGGGTTTCACGCATGGACCTATTGTCAACCTGCCGACCAGATGTAGAAGCTCTGTTGGCCGCTGCAGGGCTTGGTCATCATCGAGTTCTCGAAGCCTTGATTCTGTCGGGGAAGGTTCTGCAGGCTCCTGGTATCGTTGCAGAACTCTGCTGGTCTGATGCTCCCGATTATGTGACCGGCTATGTCGCTGCTCCGCGATGTGGCTACCAACGCATCTCGCAGTTGAAAACAGCTGGAGACAAGCGCGGCGGCAGGGTGTTTTTTGTCGACCGGACGAAAGTTACTGTGTCGGCTCTTGTAGATTACCTGGAACGACAACCGGTTCTTTTTGATACCGTCGGCACAATCGCACCCCTGAAGAAATGGGAGCTACCAGATGCGTAACTGGCAAGCACGGCTTGACCAACTTTCTCAGCAAAGCATGTTGCGCTCCATGCGTGTCGTTGATGGCCAGGGACCCAAAGTCAATATTAATGGCCGCGAAGCACTCTTGCTCTGTTCCAATAACTATCTCGGTATTGCAGAGCACCCTGCTTTGACAGAAGCGATGCTTGTAGCGACCAGGCAATACGGTACGGGCTCCGGAGCCAGCCGCCTTGTCTCAGGGACAATGCCACCACACGCCGAATTAGAGGAGCGCATCGCCTTCTTCAAGGGCTCCGCCGCCGCACTGCTGTTCAACTCCGGCTATGCGGCGAACACGGGCATCTTGCAAGGGCTTTTTGGCCCGGATGACGTGATCTTTTCCGATGACCTTAACCACGCCTCAATTATTGACGGTTGTCGATTGGCCCGTGCGCGTACGGTCGTTTACCCACACTGTGATGTTGCCGCCCTGGCCGAACTCATGGCAGATGAAAAGCCACAGCGTAAAGGGCGCTGGCTGATTGTCACCGATGGTGTTTTCAGTATGGATGGTGATAAGGCTCCGTTGGCCGAACTTTGCGACCTTAAGGAAGAGCATGATGCCTTGTTGATGGTTGATGATGCGCACGGTACGGGTGTCCTTGGTAAGGGAGGGCGGGGTACCGGGGAATATTTTGATTGTCTAGATCGTATTGATTTGCATATGGGCACGTTCGGTAAAGCCCTGGGCTGCGCGGGCGCCTACCTTGCTGCAGAGCAGGTAGTCATCAATACACTGATCAATAACAGCCGTGCTTTTATCTTCTCCACCAGCCTCCCGCCGGGTATCCCAGCTGCGGCCATGGCCGCTTTTGATCTCGTTGATAGCGAAGAGGGCCGCCTGCTCCGCAACAAACTGGAAGCAAATCGGAAACAATTGGCCGGCTTGTTGACGGCCGGTGGCATGGACTTGTTGGGCAGTACCACACAGATTATCCCGGTTTTGAGCAAAGACCCGGAGCCGACCATGAAGATGACTGCCCGACTCCTTGAAGACGGCATCTTTTTGCAGGGTATTCGCCCGCCAACGGTCGCGCCAGGACTCTGCCGCTTGCGGGCCACTGTTATGGCCAGTCATGAACCAGCGGATCTTGAACGTGCGGCGAAAACGATTCTCACCACCCATAAGGAGTTTTCCGGTTGAAGCGAGAGAGCTTTACATTACCGGACGGTGGCGGCTTGGCCTGGTACGAGGCGGGCAATGGGCGTCCTCTTGTGCTTCTTCATGGTTGGGCTACGTCGGCGTCAGTGTTTAGCGAATTGGTTGCCATGCTTGCCGAAGATTTTCGCCTGTTGATACCAGATCTCCCAGGCCATGGTGCTTCGTCGCCTGCGGTGCAGAACGATCTTGAGAGTATTGCCACAACGTTAAATTGTTGGCTTGCGACCATTGAAAGCGCCCCTGTTGCCCTCGGTGGCTGGTCGCTGGGCGGTATGCTCGCCCTGGAGATGGCTCGTCAAAAGCCCCAGAGGATTGATCGCCTACTGCTGATCGGAACCTCGCCACGTTTTACTTCTGGCGACGACTGGACTTTTGGTTTGCCCGAAGTTCAGGTCCGTGCCCTGGGTAGAAACCTTGCCCGCCATTTTGAGACAACATTGGCTGATTTTTTCAATCTGGCTTTTGCCGGCGAGGACATCTCCAAGGAACGTCTACGCGCAATTCGCAGCTTTGCTGTAAAGCAGAGTCCGCTCCCAGACCAGGTTGCGGCGATGGAACTGTTAAATGGTTTCTCTGAACAGAATCAACTGGGTCTCTTGTCGCACATTGATCAACCGACACTGGTTATTCACGGAGGGTTAGATCATATCACCCCTCTGGCTGCGGGTCGCTATCTTGCGGCAAGGCTTCCGCATGGCCAATTTGTGGAGTTCCCCGGAGTCGGGCATGGACCATTCCTGAGCCGACCGCAGGAAGTCGTTGATAGCATTCTGGAGTTTTGCTGATGGTTCCGGTTAAGGCCATTGACAGTGAGCGCATGCGAGGCAACTTTTCGAGTCATGCCGGTGATTATGACCGTTACGCTTGCGTGCAAAAGCGTGTTGTTGATTTGCTGTGCAGTAAAATGTCTGCTCTTGAAGTGAAATCAGGGATGATTCTAGATGTCGGGACCGGAACAGGGGCTCTTGCAACCACAATCGCCTCGCAGGTATCAGAGCAACCGCTGGTTATTATGGATATTGCTCACGGCATGACCCATGAGGCTTCGCAGAGGATGCCCGGCGCTTTTGCTTGTGATGGTGACGCAAGATTTCTTCCCTTCGGGGACCACTCTTTTTCCACTGTCGTTTCAAGCTCCGTCTATCAGTGGGTTAATTGTTTGCCTGCCGCATTCACAGAAGTTGCCAGAATATTGAAGCCCGGTGGGCTCTTTGCTATTGCGTTGTTTGGTGAAAAAACGCTGCACGAGTTGCGTAGCTCCCATCGTCACGCGTTTACCGAGAATAATCAGAGCCGCTCCTCACATGTACAGAGTTTCCCTGATCTCAATGAAGTCTCTACCGCCATCGAGCTGGCCGGTCTGTCATGTCATGAGCTTTGCAGCACGATGGAGGTTGAATATCATCGGGATGTCCCGGACTTGTTGCGGCAACTCAAACAGATAGGCGCAAGTAACGCCGCTGCAGATCGCCCGCGAGGACTGGCTTCCCGACAAGTCATGCAATCGATGATCAAAGAATATGAACGCAGTTACAGGTGTGAGGCTGGTTTGCCGGCCAGTTACGAGGTGATTATTACCCTTGCCCAAAAACTTGAAAGGGACAGGGTGTGAATATGATTATGATAACTCACCTTAGGAGCTCTTTGTGCTTGAGCGCATAATGTAACGTTACGGATAAACGGTATAAGAAAACCCCACATTGGAAAATGCGGGGTTTGTCTGTGATCTGAGGGCCGACATATAAAGTGTCGGCCCTTTGTCCTTCTGTTGCCTGCAATAAATTCTGTTTGCGGAAGAAGCCCCCTGTCGTCCGTAACTCAACAGGTGATTCCTTGCCGCCTTCTTGTTGTCACCGGGTTCCTACTCCTGAGTCAGAATCTCGACGCGGCGGTTCAGCTTGCGGCTCTCCTCGATACCATTGTCGTACTTGGGCTGGCTTTCGCCGTAGCCGATAGCTTCCAGTCGTTCTGCAGAAATACCGCTGCTGACCAGCCAGTTCTTGACTGAAGTTGCCCGTCGTTCAGACAAACTCTGGTTATAGCTGTCCGAGCCGATGGAACAGGTATGACCTAGTACCAGGAAGGTCGTGGCAGAGTCTTCGTCCAGGATGAGCTTGGCTTGCTCCAATGCAGGGATCATCTCATCGGTGATCTCGTACTTGTCGAAACCGAACTGCAAGTTGAAGGTGATGATCTCCTTGGTCACTTTAGGGGTCGGCTTCACTACAGCCGGTGGCGGTGGTGGCGGAGGAGTTTTTTCGACAGGTGGACAACCGACGGCGTCAACCATAACGCCCAGTGGTGTGTCGGGACATTTGTCGCGAAGATCGGGGATACCGTCGCCGTCGCTGTCCAATGGTGGTGGAGGGGCAAGTGCAGGACCACCGAATTGCCAGTAGAGTCCGGCCGAAGCCAGGAAGTTGTTATCTAGATCATCTCCACTTGTGCGATCCCACTCCCGATCGGAGTGGAAGTCCAGAACATGACGCAAGTCCATGCGTAAGGCCGTGTCGTTGCTGATGAAGTACTTGGCGCCTGCGCCCCAGTTCATCATGTAGTCGGAATCGTCGTCATAGCCGTCGACATCAAAATACATGCCGCCGAAACCCGCTGACAAATAAGGAACAAAAGGGCCGTCCGGGTTGAAGTGGTAGAGGGCATTCACGCCGAAGGACCAGACATCAATATCCTCATCTGGAACTCCTGACAAATCTGTTTCTGTTCCAGTGTAGCGGACTTCAACTTCCGCGGCCCACCGCTTACTCACGTTATAGCCGAGGGA
>JAOUDB010000063.1 GCA_029859485.1 Desulfuromonadales bacterium
AGAGCCGAGTCGTCAGCAAGATTGTAAATTACGATTCCCTGGATGGTTGCCAATGGATGGATTTCGTAGGTTGGTGCAACCATCAGGTAGTGGCGACCGAGGAGATAGGTCAGACCTTCCTGCAGGGGGGCCGACAGGAGAACCCTGTTGTAGTCCTTAGGGTTGCCGACACCTGGCCCATTGTAAAGGTATTGGGTGATCAGAGAAATGCCGCTGCCGAAACGATACCATGCTTCAACGGCTGCAACGGCAAAACTATCATGCAGGTCTCCGCCGGCCTTGTTCGTATCTTTCCCTTCGTAGACACTGAACTCGCCTTTTAGCCCAAGGGGTCCAAGGCTTCCCGCCAGGCCGGCCCCGAACATCGGTCTGTCGCGTAAACTGCCTGTTATCATTAACAGATCGACACCGTAGCGATTGTCCGTCCAGGTTGCCAGTAAGGAGTTGTCGCCGCTGTTTTCGCCCCATACGGCAGTCGCCGCTAGCTGACCGTCCATGCCGTAATTGTAGATGCCCTGCAGTGCGTCGACTCCTCTGCGGATGTCTGTGTCCAGCGCATCCGGGGCGAATGGTGCGATGACATCCAGGGGGGAAAAGATCAGGATGCGTCCGAAACCGACGGCCTGACGACCCAGAGTGACATCCATGTCTCCGCTTCGCCAGTGCAGGTTCAATCGGTCGACCTGAAGAAGGCTGGAAGCGTGATCGCCATGTTGCCAGGTTTTTTCCATATCAAGGTGACGGTTGTAAGTTTTCTTCGGCAGGGTAAAGGCTGATTTCGGATCTCTCCATAGATATTGGTAGTCAAGGGCGGCTTCAAACTGCCAGGCTCGGTCTTGTTGCCAATTCATGTCGAGACGGACGCGATTGCTGGACAGACGGTAGTCAGGGAAAAGCTCGGCAGGGGCTTCCTCGCCGTAGATGTTGAGAGACTTGACAGAGCCACTCCATCGCGGGGCCTCTGAGTAAACAGGAGCGGCTGAAATAAGAATGGCATAGAAGGCCAAAAATAGAGATTGAAAGAGAGAAAATGTTTTAAACACTCTCTTCATCGCCTATCCTTGCTGTCGTCGGCGAGGCGCCCATCCTCGAGACGGATCACCCGTTGTGCCTGGGAAATCACCCTGACGTCATGGGAACTGAAGATGAAGGTTGTGCCTTTCTTCTGGTTGAGCTGTCGCATTAGAGCCAGTAGCTCTTCTGCGGTGTGAGAATCGAGGTTTGCCGTTGGCTCATCCGCCAGAATGACATGCGGGTTGGCGGCCATAGCCCTGGCAATGGCGACTCTTTGCTGTTGCCCTCCAGAAAGATCGGCTGGCCGTCGATCTTCCAGACCATCAATACCCAGATCGGCAAAGAGCTGGCAGACAATTTTTCTACGCTTTAGTTTCGGAACCTTCTGCAGCATCAGGGTGAACTCGGCATTCTCCGCCGCCGTTAGGACCGGAATCAGGTTGTAAGACTGGAAGATGAATCCGATATGATGTAAACGAAAGTCAGCAAGCTTTTTCGAGCTTGCCGTGCAGAGGGAGAGGTCGCTGACGATCACTTCCCCGGACGTTGGCCGGTCGAGGCAACCGATTAGATTCAGAGCTGTCGTCTTGCCACTTCCAGAGGGTCCTGCCAGTACGGCAAACTCCCCTTCATCGAAAGTGAGCGACACGTCTGTCAGAGCAGGAATCTCCTGGTTGCCGAGGCGGTAGACTTTAGAGACTTTTTTCAGCTCGATTAAAGACATGAAAACCTCGGTATACGGTACGTGGTTCGTGGTACGCGAAAAATAAAATCAGGGCGCATGCTAACCTGGTTCATAAAGTGTCTCTTTTCGTTTGCCGCTCATGGGGCGCGGATTTTCTCGACCCCTCTAACTCGCTAAGCGTTCGAGTCTTTAATGATGTCGCATTCCTTCCACCGGGGTAATCCGCCCTGCCTTGATTGCCGGGTAGAGGGATGCGAGTAGTGTCAACCCGGTCACGTAACCGGCAATCTTGCTCATCCAGACCGGATCCCAACTTGCCCGCATAATTGGATCGAAAACGACCCCACCGAACTCGAGTGTTTCCGGAACAAGGGCCGCCAGGTCAATGCCCCTGTCAACCAGGTACCAGGTTGCCAAGCTGCCGAGAAGGGTGCCGACCGTAGCGGCGAGCAGGCCGAGCATCAGAGCTTCCGTCATGATCATGATGCGCAGTGTCATAGGCTTGCTGCCGAGAGCCAGAATGACGCCAAACTCACGCATACGTTCCATAACCGACATGAGCAGGGTGTTGATCACGCCGATCGTAACGATCAGCAGAATGATCAGAAAAATGAACTTCTGGCTGGCGTAATCAAGTTTGATCGCATTTGCGAGATTGGGCATGGCGCGCTCCCAATTGACGGCCTCTATCCCGGGATGTGCTGCAATCAATGTGGACACTTGATCAAGGACCGTTTCCTCATCGTTCGAGTTGGCCAAGATGACGGACAACTCATGAACAGAACCGGAACTCCCGGTAAGCAGTCCGGCGCGCTCAAGGCCTACCATGATCAGCGAGCCGTCGATGTCCTTCATGCCGGATTTGACCACTCCTCGAACACGCAGGAGTTCACTGTGTAGTGTGCCGTCCTGGTGCTGAGCGGTGACGACAAACTTTTGGCCGGGTTTGATCTGCAGCTCGTCAAGCAGGCGAACTCCGATCACGGCATCGCGTGAATCGGTAGCACGAACCATGCTGTCTGCAGTCAGCGCCTTGAGAAAAGGGTTGATCCCCCTCTCTCGTTGCGGATCTACGCCGATGACCATAACGCCTCTGCTTTCTCTGCTCGACTGGGCCAGTGCGGGGATATAGAGGCGAGGCAAGACCTCTTCAACGCCGGCAATTGCGGCAATCTCCGTAATCAGGTTACGGCCCGTGAAATGCAAGGTTTCGTCTCGACTCTCAAGGTAGTTCTGTCGATAGACTGCAATATGACCTGAGCCGGCTCTGACGCCACTGTCAACCATGCCGGCATAAACCCCGTAAGAAAGATTGTGTGCTGCCTGCACCAGCATAATGCTGAAAGCAATTGCCGCCAGGGTTATGATGGTGCGCCTTCTGTTACGCCAGAGGTTTTTCCAGGCCAGAAATAGATGATCCATATCGGTCCTTAATCCTCGCGTACCGCAACCACGGGATCGAGCCGCGCGGCTCGGTTGGCGGGCAGAAAGCCGGCAATCAGGCTGACGAGTAGCAGCATGCCGGCCGGGACCAGAAAGTTGGCGACTTCAAAGACAGCGTGCAGACGGGGCAGGATGGTTCCCCCGGCATAGGTGATTGGCGTGATGTATGTGGTGAGGTCGATGCCAACCTGCTGCATGTAAAGGGTCATCAGAGCTCCACAGAACAGGCCGATAGTCAAAGCAATACCCCCAAGAAACAAGGTCTCCAATAACACCAGGCTGCGGATTGCCATAGGTCGCATTCCCTGGGCCATGAGAATGCCGAACTCACGGGTGCGTTCCATAACAGACATGAAAAAGGTGTTGAGAATGCCGAGACCCGTGGCCAGGTAAAGGATCGTGACGATGATCATGCGGCTGACCCCATAGGCCGCTATGACTTCACGCATCTCCGGCAGTAAATCGCCCCAAGCCAGGACCTCTGTGTTCTCTGGCAAGTTTGGACCAAGTCGATCGGCCATCTCTGCGGCTAGCATGGGGTTAGCGAGGATCATAGCGACTTCGTGGATACGGCCGGGTAGGACCATTACGTCCTGTAGCCAGGGCAATGGAGCCAGCACCAGGCTGTTGTCGTTACGGCTGTCGCCGGTGGCAAAGACTCCTCGCACGATCAGAAGATCATTGCCTATCGATCCATCAGCAGCCTGAGTGACGAAGACCAGTTCGTCCCCTGGCTTGAGTTTCATTTTGTTCGCAAGCCCCTGGCCGATCATTGCGCCGTTCCGATCTTCCAGCTTCGGGTAATACCCGGCTGTTATCTTGTTTCGTAGCGAGGTGACCTGCTGTTCAAACTCCGGAATAATGCCGAGGAGTTCGACAGGTTGACTGCTGAGCTGCCTGGAGAGTAAACCGAAGCTGCGTAAACGCGGTGATCTTGCCAGTATTTCAGGTTCGTTCATAAGTGCTGGATGGTTTACGATGTCGACAGAGAGATTGGCGAAAAGATCCCGGCGAAGATGGTATTCGGGTTGAGCAAGCACCAGGTGCCCGTAATATTGCTCGGTCGCCGAGGCGAGCATGTCTTTAAACATTCCTGAGAAGACACCCAACGCAAGGATCAGCAAGGCTGCGGAGACCACCATTGCAGAAAGGGTCAAAAGGGTGCGCCTGCGGTTGCGCCAGAGATTTCGAAAGGCCAGTGATAGCAGCATGGTCAAGGTGATTCGAGGTTCCGTAGAGAAAAATAGCTTTCATCCAAGTCCAGGTCGTAAACCAGTTCCCGGTAATGGAGTACGGTCATTTCATCAGGTTTTTCCAGGGGCAAAACGGTTAAGCGTAAGGGGACGATCCGTTCACCGATCTGCTGGATGTCATCAAAATGAATTTCGCGAACGCGGACCATCTCTTCGTCAAAGTAATCGATTTGTTCGGGAACCTGCGGGGTTTTACGAACACGGTAGACAATTTTCCCCCAAACCACCGCGGCGTCCTCTTTTGGCAGGCACTCGATGACATAGTTGGTCTCGGTCTCTTCAAGTAGCCGCAGATGAAAGTCTTCATCGATATGGTTGGCTTTAACCAGGTCGTCGTTGGTGATGTGGCTACCCATCCAGCTGCCACCCATCATCGAAGGCGGCACTTTGATAATGCGATCGACCTTGGGGAGGTAGTTCCAAACTTCGCGGTTCCTCTTGAGAGTCGCAACGCCACGTTCCTTGGCTGGCTCGAGGATGCGGACCAGGAAATAATCGCGCTCCAGCGACCAGGCCTCCATCTCCAGGGTCCTCTCCCAATGGGAGGTCTTGACCTGCATGGTCGTGCGGGCTCGAGAAGAGGTGCCCATGTACTGTTGCTCAACCTCGCGAATCACTGACTGGATGTCCAGCGCCAGGGCTGCACCCGATAGTATGGGCAGGAGAATCAAGAGCGGCAGGAGCTTTCTAATCAATGAAGTGTGGTATATGGACATCTTCTCTTCCCACCTTTTGAATAAGTGCGAGCAGTTAACTGAAGAATATCACAAAAAAAATCATTTCGTGGCTGACGGAGATCTTGGGAGAAGTGGAGGAGTGAGTGCAACAGATTAACCCTCTGTTGCACTTTTTGTTGGCTTTAGCAGTTCTTTAAGGACAAAAGCCAAAAAGCGCAACAGATTAATCATCTGTTGCACTCATACTGTAAAAATCTAACCCAAAAATTGTAGGACTTGTCAACTGTGTCCGTACTTTTGGCTACTTCTTTGGCGGCCGGCTGGCATAAACCAACACCTTACGGTCTGTGTAGGCTTCAACTTCTCCGGCAAAGGTTTCGATCTGGAAATAATCCTGAACCTTATCAGGAGCGTCAACGAAAAATTTATTGAGCGCGGCAATCCCTTCGCGGTTAAGTCCTGCCCGTTTTGCCCAGGTTGGAAAGTCGTGGGTTTTAGGAACAGTGACTGTCTCGTGCAGTATAAAGCCAGCTTCCTGTACCATCTCTTGCCATTTCTCTTCCGTGTAGGCCTGTATGTGCGTCGGGTCGCGCATCTTCTCCATTTCCTGGTACCACTCAGCAATCTCCGGGTCATTGGGCAGCATTGTGTCTACGATGGCAATTCGACCGCCACGACGCAAGACGCGATGGAATTCATTCAGTGCCCGTGCGACATCAGGAAAATGATGTGGAGCGACACGGCAGGTCAGTAGAGTAAAGGCACCAGCGGGGAAGGGTAAATCTTCAGCGTCCGCTTCACGAAAAGTGATATTGTCAACACTGCCTTCGTCACTGATATGCTCCTGAGCTTTTTTCAGCATAACCATGGTCAGGTCAGAAGCGACTACGCTACGAACCAGTGGAGAAAAACGGAGAGCCGTGTGCCCGCCGCCACAGGCTACGTCGAGCATATTATCGTCAGGCATCGGCTGCAGCAGACGTACCATCTCTTCAAGGTCGTTGCCGCTGGCAAAGCCTTTGTCATGGATGTAGCCATCGGCTGCGCGGCCGAACTGTTCCCTGATTCTGTTCTTGAATTCACGAGTCATTAGCAGAACTCCTCCTTGATTAACGACAGATTATAACATCAGTTACCAAAAAAGCTTGTCAGGAAAAGCACCTTCTGGTAATAAAATTCGTTTCTTGTCGACTTTTTAATGCATCCTATCCTGCTTGGCAAGGTCAATCTGTATATTATCTCTTGTTGATAAGTTGCCAAACGGCCTTTATTGTCGCCTTTGAAGAGTTTCTTCTCCTGTTTTTTGCGTGTCTTGTCCTTTTAGACCAACCAGCTTTGTGTGGAAGATAAAGCGGAACGGCTCTTGCTAGTGTGATAGGCGTTGTTTCTTTGTTGCCTTGAATATACTCATTTTCCTGCTGGTTAAGGCTGTTTTCGGGTCAGAAAGCTGTCCTGTCGACATCGAACAGACAGAAACCTGACCACGGAGAGTGTCAACCTCTCGACACGGAATGGATTGATGAACGATTTTCCCAATATGCTGTTAGAACTAGTCAAAGCGATCGGCGATGAATTCCTCTACATCCTCCCTTACCTGGTGATTGGTGTCCTTTTTGAGGCTATCATCCGGACCATGAAGTGGCACGTCAAAATCCGCAAGGCCTTAACGCGTTTCGGAATTCTGGCGATTCCTGCAGCAACCCTGCTCGGTGTGGCAAGCCCTCTCTGTGCCTGTGCAACCCTGCCGCTGGTGATCTCACTTCTGGTCGCAGGTCTGCCGTTGGCTCCGGCCATGGCTTTGCTGGTGACCTCGCCGTTGATGAGTCCGGCCTCTTTTTCCATGCTCTCGGGGATGTTGAGTGTCAACTGGGCGTTGGCGGTCCTTGTCTGTGCTGTCCTGCTTGGTCTTTTTGCCGGCTATATGACACATCTGCTCAGGAAAAAAGGTTTTGCCGAGGAAGATATCTTTCGTGAGGCGTTGCCGCAGGGAGATTTCCACGACCCTGATTATCCTGTTGAGAAGCTGCGTTGTGAGTGTGGGCAGCAACTTTCACATCGTGTTAATCGCTGCACCCATAACAAGTTTTTGGTGTTCCTGGCCAGGTTCTGGGAAGGCAGCTTGAAAATCAGCAAGTTTGTCTTGATCGGTCTGGTGATCGAAGTGGTCGCTTTACTCTTCATCCCTAACGGTTGGATTACCGGCCTGCTCGAAGGGCAGGGGATTCTGCCGATCTTTACCCTGACTCTTGCGGCGATTCCTCTGCATATGCCGCAGGTGACTGCTGCTTCAATGCTCTTTGGTTTTTACCTTCCTGACCCGGGACAGGTGATCCCCCTGGCGAAAGGAGCAGGTATTGCCATGTTGGTTGGGGGCCCGGTCACAGCTTTGCCGGTTATGGCTGTTTTTATCTCTATGTTCAAGCCGCGCGTACTTATCCTTTACATCTCTCTCTGTGTTGGTGGTACGATAGCCCTCGCGTTGCTCTTTAGGGCATTACCGATAACGATTTAGAAGCAGGGACTAGTTGTTAGGGGCTGGTGGCTGGTTATGTACCCTGAAGATCAATCCTCATGGTCCACTGGCTAATAAATAACACTTCTGGGACAGTCCCCATGCGGAGACAGTCCCTTAATTCATCAATAGACCCGCTTCAGGGAAAGGGCACATCATGGGACAGGCAATTCAACAAGTAAAACTAGGCGACAGAGTTAAAATTAATTTCACCGGGACGTTGGAAGACGGCACCCTGTTCGATACGACTTATGAGAGCATCGGTTGTGGTGACGACGACTGTGGCTGCGACGAAGGTGGTTGCGATGACGACGATTGCCGCTGTAATGGGGAAGTCGGCCCTATGGAGTTGGAGGTTGGCAGCGATGCTTTCTTCCCTCAGGTCGAAGAGGCCCTTGTCGGCATGGCCGCAGGTGATAAGAAAACCATCACCATAAAGTCTGACGATGCTTTTGGCGCTTACGATGCGGAGCAGGTTTCTGCTGTTCCCCGTGACCAGTTTCCCGATGATATTGATCCGCAGGTCGGTGACAACTTCGAGCTTCTCAACGATGACGGAGAAGGTATGGTGGTTACGGTGATCGACGTGAATGCCACCGAGGTGACTCTCGACGCCAACCATCCACTGGCCGGCGAAGATCTCAATTTCGATCTGGAAATGGTTGAGATTGTTTAAGACCTTCGGGACGTGGAACGCGGGACGAGGGACACAACAACATTTTCATCCTCTTGAATGCATAAAAGGGCTGTCCTTTAATTTGGGCAGCCCCTTTGCGTTTCTGATCTGTCTTTTGATTTTCTAGGTCTTATTCGTCCCTCGTCCCGCGTTCCGCGTCCCGTTCCTCTAAAAACCCGATCAACTGCACCACGGCCTGGCTCAACTCTTCCGGTACCTCGGCAATCTCTTGCAAGCTGGTCGCAAGTCGTTTTGCTGCGAGCAGGGCGTTGCGGTGCTGGTGCAGCGTTTTTTGTTCCGGTTGATGACTGTGTGTCATGTCTCGAAACCGCTTGGCGACGGAGGGATGGTTGCGCTCCTCTTCGATCACCGCCTGTCGCAGTTCACTGTATTCCTCCATGCTGAAATGCTCGCGTTCATCTGCTTTCCGGAGCAGGTCAATCGATCGGTAATCGGGGAGGGGGCGTTTTTCGTTGCGTTCCAGAAGGCTTGGCTCTCTGCGCTCCAGGAAGCGGAAGGCTAGCAAGAGCTTTTCCGCGGTCTGTCGCCGAATACGGATCTCCTTGGTGCAATAATCCTCAAAAGAGGTAAAACCCCACTCGGAAAACTGCTTTTTGTTGCTGACCTTTGCCAGCCACTCACCAAGCTCAACCCAGGAGGATTTGAACTGTTTTGCCGTGGCTAAAACCTGGTAACGTTCAGATTCAGGCGGCAGTTGCCGCATGAGCTGTTCAATATGTTGAGAGCCTTTGGTCGGGCTTTTTTCTTCCATTCGTGTTCTCCTCTGGGTTGCGCCGAAATGATATCATAACTGTTAAATACCTTAGTAAAATGATTTTTGCCGCAAAGGCGCAAAGTTGCAAAGACGTGAAACTAATTGCACCAATTAATGGATTAACGGTTTGTCGCTTGTGTCATATCGTGCTAATTAGTTGTACTAAGTAAGCTTCAGTAAGCTTCCCCTAGAAATTACCTGTTATAAAATAAACCGTTTTGCTCAGCGTCTTTGCGCCGTTGCGTTAAGTAATTTGAAAGGTTTTAAACGTGTCTGCTTGTAAACAACTCCGGTGCACAGTCGGTTCCGAAACCGTACGTATGCTCAATCTCGGTCACCCCTGGGTGATCTCTGACCGCTTTACCTCAAATTGGCCAAAGGCCGCGTGTGGCAGCCTTGTCGAGCTTGTGTCTGAAAAAGGTGACTCGCTGGGGACGGCACTTTGTGACCCGGGCTCACGAATCGTTGCCCGTAGATTGTCGAGTTCTGTTGTTCAGCTCGATCACCAATGGCTGACAAAGATGTTGCGGCAGGCTCAAGTAAGCCGGAGTTGGCTGGACTTTGGTGATACGAACGTGTCTCGTCTGGTGAAT
Source organism: Desulfuromonadales bacterium (assembly GCA_029859485.1). Taxonomy (GTDB): domain Bacteria; phylum Desulfobacterota; class Desulfuromonadia; order Desulfuromonadales; family BM103; genus M0040. The sequence goes on from JAOUDB010000063.1 coordinate 9,629, forward strand.
GCAGAAGGT
>JAOUDB010000259.1 GCA_029859485.1 Desulfuromonadales bacterium
TGAAAGTGACCCGGAACAGAACATTCATGCCGGGGCGAAATACATGAGACACCTTCTTGATACCTACTTGTCTGACCCCAACCTTGATTCAACTAATAAACTCCTTTTAGGGCTTGCAGCCTATAATGCAGGTCCTGGTAATTTGAGGAAATTAAGAAATCAAGCTGTTGAGATGAGATTAGATCCAAATATATGGTTCAACAACGTCGAATATGCTGCGGCAGAGATAATTGGCCGAGAGACGGTCCAGTACGTTAACAACATTTATAAGTACTATCTTGCCTATCGCCTTGTTGAGCAACAACGTGCATACAGAGAAAAATGAATTTATTTAAAATATTGATCTTTAAGAAGGAATTTTAAGTAGGCAGGAGACTTGGTTCTTCCAAGAGAATCTTTACTAGAAATCCTCTTGCATTGATCGGGGTAGAGATATTCAACGAAGATGTCAGATTATTGCAAACCCTGACAAGTAACAAATGGCCACCCGGAGTTGATCCATGTGGCCACAATTTTGCGCATTAAACAGCTTCCTAAATGTCTCTCAACAAGAAGCCGTAACGCGACACTACGATGACAACTTACCTCTGTGGGTGTTGCCAGTCGAACAGCCTTTCAGGGCAAGGTAAAGAAAAAGGTAGCTCCCTCACCTTCTTTGCCGACGCCCCAGATGGTGCCCCCATGCCGTTGGATGATCTTCTGCACTGTGGCCAGGCCGATGCCGCTTCCTGGATACTCGCTGGCGTCATGCAGTCGCTTGAAGGTGGTGAAGAGATTCGCAGCGTGCTGCATGTTGAAACCGATGCCGTTATCTTGGACATAGAAGACCGGTTTCCCCTGCTGCTCGATCATGCCGAGTTCGATCTTCGCTTCCGCCTCGCCCCTGGTGTATTTCCAGGCGTTTTCCAAGAGATTTTTCAGCGCCACCCTCAACAGTTGCTGGTCACCCGTGCAAACCAGCGTTTCAGGGATAACGGTGACCACTTTGCGCTCCGGTTCAGCCATCGTCAACTCCTCGACAATATCCCGTGCCATGGCGGCGAAATCGAGGCTCTCACTGTGAAGATCCTTGCGAACGATGTTGGACAGGACCAGGATCGCCTCGATCAAAGCCTCCATCCCCTCACACCCCTTGCAGATGTTGTCGAGGAGCAAGCGCCCGGTTTCATCGAGGCCGTCGCCATAACTCTCCACGAGAATATCGGCTGCCGCGTAAGCGCGAGTCAGCGGTGTCCGCAGATCGTGGGAAAGGGTATAGCTGAACGATTCCAGTTCCTGGTTGGCCATCACCAGCTCCTCGGTTTGATCCACCAGTGAGTTTTTCAGTTTACCGATCTCAGCCTGCATTCGGTTAAGATCTTCGGCAAGTTCGCCGATTTCATCGGTAGTAGCCACCTCCAATCTCTGGTCAATATCCCAAGTGCGGGTCACCTTCTGGATGTGGCTACGTACCGCGAGAAAGAAATTCATGCTCTTCTTCATGGAAAGCCAGAGGAGCAGATTGCCACTGACCAGGATTACAATAAAAACTGTCAGGCTAGCCACCACGCCATGCCAGATTGAATCATAGTGTCGGGTGACATTCTTCTGGGATAGGAGCACCCCGGCTGTTTCTCCAAAGGCATCCTGGATCGGCCCGGCACCGACGATATAGTGTTTTTTGTCGTGTTCGACAGCTTTCACTACAAAAGTCTTCAGCCCCAAAGGCAAAAACCCGTTTCTCTGTGGTTCGGACGATATGACCAGCTGTGGGCTGCTCGGATAGAGAACGGCGAAATCGCTGCCGTCCAGGACCTCCAGGCCAGTGTCGAACTTCTCGACATATTCCATCGGCAGGAACAGAGCAACGTCGTGCCCTGTAATCTCCTTCATCCGCACGAAAACATGGTCGATCTCCTCAGCCACCTCCAGATAGCCGAGCAACTCACCGTCAACGAGGATCGGAGTGACGCAGCGCAGCGAAAAGAAATTTTTTCCCATTTCAAGGCCGCTGGCCGTCTCTTTGGTGGCCACGGCCTGCAGGAAAGTGGCCCGCTCCAGGCTGTCGCCATACTGCTCCGGCTTGTGCACACGCAGCAGAACCGTGCCATCAGGAGCAATAAAATACATATGGGTGATGGAATGTTTGGCCTTGAGCTCGCCAAAAATGGGCCGAGCAACCGTCAGCAGGGCCGCCCGGTCCTCGGCCGCGAGCGGGGTGTGAAACAGTTCCAGGCGGCTGAGTCCCGAGCCCGCGCGACGCAACCCTTCGGCGTCGGCTTCCAAGATCGTCCGGAGTAATTGATTCTCCTGAGCGGCAAGGTTCTCGAACCGGCGCAACAGTTGCGTGGATTGGTTCTGGTAGGAATAGACCCCCATGCAAACGCTGCTGAGTACGGCCACGACAATAATCGTCAGAAGAAAGCGGGCCTTGATTGTCATGCCGATTGTCATCGTAAGCTTCCCTGTATTAGATCAGCGCAAGTATAGAATAAATGAAAACCACTTTTTTTCAGGTGGTTGAGAGTTTTCGTGATCTTTTCAGTTATAAACAAAAATTTTGCCCCGAAATGCCGAGACGAGCGAGAAGCCTATTGCTCATGTTTTTATTCTTCGGTAGCCGGACTACCCGCTTGGAGCCCGTGGCTTTGCGTCACCGACTTGCCTCGGCTTTGCTCTGATCTGAGATTTTAACCCTTAAAAAGCAACAACTAAGCCAACTTTTAATGTTGGTCTCTCCTCTCTAGTGCATCTCCTTTAAAAGCAGGTGATTGGCCACATACTTTCTGCATTAGATCATTCGATGACATGTTTATTCTCACGAAAAACTCAACATGAACAAGTAATTTCAGTTATTTAACTACAGATTCATGATGGGTTACGCTTTTCAACGAAAGACACAGATAAATAAGTAAGGAGCTATTCTGACAAGGGGCCTGACTTATGAGAAGGCTTGAGCTTCTTGTTCGAGTATAGATCGACCCCAAAAAACTGACACGAAACCTCCATCACCGTTGCCAGCTTTCCTCAACGTCTCTCAACACGCATTAAGCCGAATAACAATCAGGTAGACCTCTACAGCCATCAAAACACCTTCTCGCCGGTTGGCATTAGTTGCAGGCCAAGGTATGCTTCAAGACAAAATGATGATTTCTTCTCAAGACAAAACCAAGCCAATCAACCCGGCTCTCCGATGGACGCTGCTGACCGCAGGCTTTCTTGCCACTGCCTTGGGAGTGCTCGGTATTTTTCTGCCCGTACTACCGACAGTCCCTTTCCTGTTGCTCGCCCTGGCCTGCTTCGCTCGCAGCTCCGAACGCTTCTACAACTGGCTCCTTGAGCACGCGCATTTCGGACCTATCGTTCAACCATATATCAATGGTTGCGGCATGTCACGAGCGAGCAAAGTCAAGGCGATTACCCTGCTTTGGGCAAGCATTAGCCTTTCGGCTTTCTTCCTGATCGAGCTTGCCTGGGTGCGGGTCCTCTTGTTGGTTATCGCTTGCGCAGTGACTTTCTATCTTCTTTCTCTACCAACCATCAGCATTGAAGACAACGAAAGCGCCCTCTGAACTTTCCCTGCAGAGGAACAACAGTTTTAAATCCCGGCAAAGGGATGCTTTGAACAGGGGCTTCAAGAGGTTTGAAGTCATTTCAGGCTGGAGAAGGACTTACAGAATTTTCGGCTTTACCCTTAGCAGAGAGGCTAAATGCAGATAGCCGCTTGTCAGGTGGAAGAAAAACACCTCTCTGGCCAGGGTAGGACCTGCCGAGAATTTCTGTTCAGGAAGGCTCTGTCTTGGTGTTTTCCACCATCTCTTCATGAACAACTTGCTGCACAACGACCTCAGCTGTTTCACTCACTGGTGCATCTCCCTGAAAGCAGGAAGCCAACTCACGCAGCTGCTCGGCCTGATTTTCCAGCGCGTTGATCTCATCAATGATGATCCGTGCTTTTGCGGCATTGGCAGAAAGACGCTCTTCGGAACGACCGAAGTGGCTAAAAATCTTCTCAACGGTTTCCATCTGGAAACGGGTCGCTGCGAAGATCGCCTGAATCTGCTCTTCTCGAGCTGTCAGGCTACGGTCAAATTCCCGGGTCGCCTTAACCTGCTCATCGAAGCCGCGCGCAATCTGATCGGCTGCAGACTTCATCTCATCAACGCCGGAATCAACCCGGCTGATCGCAGCGCTCTGTTCTTCCATCGTCGAGACAATCGCCCTGACCGAACGTAAATTGCTGCCGGCCTGATCAATCAGCGTGCGTGCTCGCAAGCCCTGTTCCGCAGCCTGCTGTGAAAGCTCATGAGAATCACCGGCCGCCTGACTGGAGCTTTCGACAATCTTGCCCAGGGCTTCGGCGGTTGAGAGGGACAACTCCTTACCACGACCGATAAAGTGCCCCGTTGATTCGACCGAGGTGTTGACCTGTTCAGTGTCTTTACGAATTGACTTGATGATGGTCTCAATTTCGTCGGCACTCGTGGTGGTGCGGTCGGCCAGGTCGCGAATCTCTTCTGCGACGACCGAGAAGCCACGCCCTTCAGAACCGGCTTTCGCTGCGATGATCGCCGCGTTAAAGGCGAGCAACTCTGTGTCAGAGACCAGGTCTTTGATGACTTCGATAATCTTGGTGACTTCAGCGGTCTGGCGGTTCAGTCGCTGCATGGCTGCGATCGCCTTCTGACTCTCTTCGTCGATACGATCCATTTCCATGGTGAAGGTTGTGACGACCTTGACACCCTGTTCGGCGTCCTGCTTAACGGCGGCCGAGCTTTCGGCGTTACTGGTCACGCCTGTGCGCAGTCGATCGAG
>JAOUDB010000260.1 GCA_029859485.1 Desulfuromonadales bacterium
CCTGCGGCTTCCTTCAGATTCTACCTCGCGGTAGACACCCTTGCCGTCCGGCTAACGGTTCCCGTCATCAGGGTCCGTAGAGGACTTTCACCTCCAAGTCACCAGTTGGACACCACATCCAACCGGACGGCGCTTTCGCGCCGTGCGCCATGCCTGGCACACCAAAGAAAAGCCGGACAGCGCTGCTGTCCGGCTTTTAAACTTTTACCGCGACCGTTTAAAAATATGCAGGGCAGCTACAACAACAAAACTTAACGTCAAGGACAGCCTAAACGATGCCGGGGATTTCATAATTAATCGACGACCTTGAACTGACCCTCTTCAACAATGGTCAGGAATAGTTTTCTTTCAACATCTCCATAGCTGTCGAGAGTCATTTCCGATTGCAGGCCTGGGAATCGACGCACATCAAGGAGAGCTTTCTTCAGGCTGATTTCATCTGTGCTTTTTGACAAGCCCGCAAAAAGGTAGGAAATCGCATCGTATGAGAGAACAGTCGCAAAAGAAGGTGCATAACCGAAACGTCCGGTAAATTTTTCTTTGAATGCCAGGTAACGTGGTTCCTGGTTATTGGGGTTAAAGCTATGGAAAGATTGCATGCCATTAACGGCTCGTCCCCCAAAACTCAGTAGATCTGTGGTCGAAGCCCACTCCGCAGAAAAGAGCGCGACCGGACTTTCAAGTTTACGGATCTGCTGAGCTAAAAGGGCGGTATCGATGGCGCTGCTGAGCAACAGAACACCATCCGGATTTGTTTGAAGAAGCTGTTTGGCAATTGGTAGAAAGTGGGTCTCAGGTTTTGAGGTGAACGCCTCCACAGCAACGACCTGGCCGCCATGCCCTTCGAAAGCTTCTGTGAAACTGTTCAACCAGATTTCAGTAAAGGCCCGATTTGAGAGGTCATAAACGATTGCGAATCGTTTAAGGTTCATATCCTGTCTGACATAAGACGCCAGCAGCTGAGCGTTCTTACTGATAGGAGCGGTGACTCGCAGAAAATAATCATCAATGCCGGACAATTGATCGGTTTTTGCCGTCGGGCTGATCATCACAACCTTGCTGGCGTTAACCAGCGGCTGTGCCTCAACCGCCATCGAGCTGGTCAAAGGTCCGATAATGGCTATGACCTGTTGATCAATCAGTTCATTAACCGCCCGTTTGAGAGCTTCGACATTTTGTTGGTCGTCTCTCGTCACCAGCTCAATTTTACGGCCTGAAATTCCGCCCTTCTGGTTCTGTTCTTCAACAGCGAGGATTACGGCATCACGTCCGGCAACGCCCAGATCAGCACCCCGCCCTGTCAAGCCAGCGACAAAGCCGATTTTGAGAGGAGCTTCTTCAGTACATGAGACGAGGGGCAGACTGAAACAGAGGAGAAGCGCTGCCACAGATAAGCGTCTAAAGTGTGAAAATATTCTGTCAGCCATTACGCAGTCTTCCCCATTCAGAAAGTGCCTTACCGTAAAGGACAACAATTTCTCAGGCCATTCATTTAAGAAGAAATACAACCCACCCTCCTTAGGGACGGTGGTGTTGTGAAAATCAAATCTTCCTGTAGACCGAAGGAGCCACCTGCTTAAGCGGCAGGTTCAATCCCAGCAAAGTCTCAGAATGACCAAGGAATATGTAACGTCCCGACTCCAGGTTATCGACCAGCTTTGACAACAACCTTTCCTGGGTTGGCCGATCGAAGTAAATAATAACGTTCCTGCAAAAAATGATATCAAACGGCTCACGGAAGCCAAAATTATCATCCATAAAATTGAGTCGACGAAAACGCGCCAGAGAACGCAATTCCGGGACAATGCGGACCATGCGGTTTTCGGGGTCCTTGGATCTGAGCAGATATTTTTTCTTCAGTTTTTCAGGGATGGGGGCAGCCTTGACCTCAGCGTAAATCCCCTGTACGAATTTTTCGAGGACCCCGGTGCAGATATCGGTGCCGAGGATATCAAATCGGAAGTCCGGCCGATCAAGCTGGAATTCCTTGAAGACCATGGCAAGGTTGTAAGGCTCCTTGCCTGTGGAGCAACCGGCACTCCAAATGTTTAAGGGCTTGTTGATGCCGGCGCCAAAAGTTTCGATCAGGAATGGCAGCGCTGATTGGATCAGGTAATCAAAATGGGCAGGTTCACGGAAAAAATCTGTTTTGTTGGTGGTCACAACGTCGATCAGCTTGATGAGCTCTTGCGTTGGTTCATCCCTGGAAAAAATCAATTCAGCATACTCTTCAAAGGAAGCAAGGGGATGTGCACGCAGACGTTTGCGCAGGCGGGCTCCAAGTTTACTGCGCTTATGGGAAGGGAGCTTGATACCACAATGATCGTAGACAAGTTTACTGAAGCGATCGAAATCCGGATCCGTCAGGCGCGCATCGCATTTTTTCAGAGCCGGTGCAACGGTCAACGACCCTTCATTTTGCTTAATTCCAGCGTTACCTACGTCTGACATAAGCACCAACTAAACGTTTTAGGAGGAAAGAGCTATTCGCCAAGCACCATTTTGACAACTTTCAGCAATTGTTCCGGCTTAAACGGTTTAACTATCCAGTCAGAGGCTCTGACCTCACGACTGGCCTTCTTTTTTTCTTCAGAAGATTCGGTGGTCAGCATAACGATCGGCGTGAATCGTTGCTTGCCCTCTTCACGAACCTTCTTGATCAATTCGAGGCCATCCATGTTGGGCATATTCAGGTCCGTGATCAGCATGTCGATCTGGTCACCGGAAAGATTGACCAAGGCATCAAAACCATCCTCTGCCTCAACAACCTGGTAGCAGGCATTTCCCAGCGCCGGTTTCAGTACCTGACGAACGGTTTCAGAGTCATCTACAAATCAGAATACATTTTGCCATCACGGCTATTTAATTGTGTGATTTCAACTCCTGCGGCACTCACTGGGATGGCAACAAAAGTTAAATATATCACAACATTTGGAGGAGGTAAGACAATATTAACTGATTAAAATTCTTGGGAGATCATCACTCTAATCAAACTTTACGCCCGCGAAAAAACAAACGAGAGAAAACCCGGCGCGAGCTATCTGACGCCCCAGACACTCTTTTGCATCATCTCGTCCACCCGAACAACAATGAATGACCTGGCAGCAAGCGTAGGAGTTATCAGTGAGCAAAAAGGCGAGACCACTCAACCATCTTTCACCACAGAAAAACAGAGAGCACGAAGGCGAACAAAAACTCTCCCGGCTTTCCCTGTGCACTCTGTGATTCGAGCGAGAGAAGCGAACGGGTCATTAAAAAGAGACACTATTAACGAAGCAAGTTTCGCGGAACCAATTTGACCTTTTACAAGACATCAAACCAGAGAGACTTTCCAAGTTTGACATGCTGTGATAAATTGAGAGTTGTTATCGATATTTAATGTAATTTTGACTTGGAGGGACCACTCATCATGCAACGACAAGGAGCTATGAGAGCTTTAGCACGCCACTTCTTTTTCATTCTTTTCCTGATCTTTATGGCCTTGCCCGGATATGCCCAGGAGCTGACTCAGCGAGACTGGATGATCACCCTGGTCGATGCTTCAGGATGGTCATACGGCCTTCCGGACGAGCCGCAGGACCCCGACTACATCAACATCCTGACCGGCAACAGAGAGCTTCGTTTTGAAGCAGAAGACATCTTCTCAAAAGACGAAGACAATGTCTCAATCATGTCGTTTCAAAACTTTGGTTCTTTCAGTGGTCAGGGTTGGCTTAATGGCGCAAAAGAGCCGACCTTAGTACACCTGAGGTTCACCCTGCCTGTCAGCGGTGAGTACCTGGTAAAAGCTCACCTTCGCAAGAAAGGCCATCTCTTTGTTATTGCGGGAGAGCAGGCCCCTGCTGATGCTGAGAACACATTTACAGAAGTGACTGTCGGTCGCTTTGAGTTGCAAAGCGGAGCACAGGAGATCCTTGTCACCTTGCCTACAAATGGCTCTATCGACTATATCTCCCTGAATGCGCCGAATTTGGGGGCCATCACCCCTGATGCCGGCTGGCAACCTGACGAACCTTTGAGCTGGCAGGTGCTGCAAACCACACTCATACAGGTCTGGCAACTTGCTGACCTTTTTCCAGAAGACCCCACCCCCCTGGTTATCGAGGCTGAAGATCTGAAACAGAGTGATGTCAAGGTCGTCAGCATCCCTCACCTCGGCAAGCCAAGTGGTGGTAAGTGGCTGAGAGCCGGAACTCTTCCAGTTGATGTCCGTTTCCCGACAGCTCTCAAGGAGAGTGGTTTCTTCGACCTCACCCTGCGCGCCACGGGGAGTCCGATCCATATCTCAATCGGCGACCATCAGAAGCTGCTCCTTGAAGCAAAACCCTATCTGGACAACGTCACCTTCAAATCGCTCTTCCTCTTCGCCGGCGAGAGCCAGATCACTTTAAAGCTCCCCCCCGGCGGAGGCGTTGATCAGCTCCGCCTGACAGGCCGTCAAATCGACGCCACTCGTGCCAACACCCTTTTCGATTTTGAACAGAAAGAAAAACCCGAGGCACGGGATCTCGACTTCCTCGCGACACTTCTGGCAACATTCGGCGTCGAGCGTTAAGTCTTGACTGTCGTAGTGTTGCTGGCCGCATATGCGACCGGCATCGCCTTGACGTGCATCATTGCACCTTGGGACTCAACCGGTTGTGCCTTGGTTCTAGGACTCTTGCTCCTGGCATGGGCGCCTCTCCGTCATTCAAGATGGGGTTGGCTCCCCGTTACGATCCTGCTCTGCCTTGGCGGATTCATATAGGCCACCCTGGCCCTTAAAGCTCCTGTCGTCCACAACCATATCAGCC
>JAOUDB010000261.1 GCA_029859485.1 Desulfuromonadales bacterium
GCGCAAATAGGTAAATCCGAGTCGATCCTTCAAAGGCCTGAACAGCAGCCAGTAAGCCAACTTTGATTTATTGCCATGCCCCTTGGCAGACGCCTTGTCGGCAAGTTTCATGGCGAAACGGTACATTGCTTGTTTGAACCTGGTCGCATCCATCATCTTTGCCTTAACATCGGCGGCGACCGATTCCCATACACGCGGCGCGAGGAGCACAAAAGTCGGCCCGATCTCGCGCAGGTCCGACATCATAGTTTCCGGTTCTTCAACAAAATTAACGATTATCCGACTGATCAAGGCCTGTGCCACAGCATAGACCTGTTCCATGATCCAGGGAAGCGGCAGCACTGAAACATAATTATCACTCGGATACTTTGGGTCGGCCTCCAGATAGGCGACGCAATGCTCCAGCATGGGACCGGCCTGCAGCATGGCCAGCTTTGGATTGGAGGTGGTTCCCGAGGTCGGACAGAGAATCGCCACATCCTCGGCTTTGCCCTGATTGACCAAGTGCATATAGAGTTCGGGCTGTTCTTCATCGAGCTGTTGGCCGCTTGACATCAGGTCAAGGTGACTCATCAGCCTGGGATCGTCATACTTGCGCATTCCGCGCGGATCACAGTAGATGATATGCTCGACACAAGGGCATTCCGCGGTAATCTCAAGGACTTTATCGACTTGCTCTTCATCCTCGGCAATAATGATTTTGGCGCCGGCATAGTTGATCAGGTAGGCAACCTCCTCATTAAGGGAATCCTGGTAAATACCGAAAATCATCGCCCTGAGGGCATGCGCGGCAACCTCGCCATAGACCCATTCGGGCCGGTTATCACCGATAATGCCGACCGAATCATTTTGACCGATTCCCAGCTTGTGCATACCGAGGGCGAACAACTTGACATTTTGATTGTAGTCCGCCCATGAGTAGGCGTTCCAGATGCCGAAGTCCTTCTCCCGCAGTGCGACTTCACTTGGCCAGTTGGCCGCATTGTGAGCAAGCAGCTTGGGAAATGTGTCGAATGTTTTGACGTCGGTATATGCCAGAGATTGCACGCTCATCAGGACACCTCCCCGGCGGTTTCCTGCACTTCGTCATCGAAACCGACGCCAAGATAGGCGGTCTTGACCTGCTCGTTCTCCATCACCTCATCTGGTAGTCCGGTACAAATCTCTTTACCAAAATCAAGGACCATCACACGATGGGATATATCCATAACCACTCCCATATCATGCTCAATCATGATGACCGTCATTCCCCACTCTTCATTAAGGTCGATTATGTAGCGGGCCATATCCTCCTTTTCTTCCAGGTTCATACCCGCCATTGGTTCGTCCAGGAGAATAAGGTCGGGACGCAGCGCAACGGCCCTGGCAAGTTCAACCCGCTTACGAAGACCATAGGAAAGCGTTCCGGCGACGGCTTTGCGGATATGGGCTATTTCAAGAAAATCTATAATGTCCTCGACCTCTCGACGATGTTTCAATTCTTCATTGCGAGCGCCAGAAAGCCAATAAAGAGTGCCAGTCAAAAAGTTGTTCTTCAACAGGTGATGACGGCCGACCATAATATTGTCTAGCACACTCATATGATTAAAAAGTGCCAGGTTCTGAAATGTACGCCCTATGCCGAGCTGACAGCGATCATTAGGCTTCATCCCGACAATGCTCTGATCTTTAAAGACAATTTGCCCTTTCTGTGGCTGATAACGGCCAGAAATACAATTGAGCATCGACGTTTTGCCCGCGCCATTCGGGCCGATAATCGAGAAAAGTTCACCCGGTCGGACCTCGAAGGAAACTTCACGCAGAGCATGTACACCACCGAACGAGAGGAAGATATTCTCTACTGTTAGCAACGGTTTGTATTCGTTCATTAACGCTACCCTTCCAGAGTTATCAGTAAACTGATCGGTGTCACAATATATGTCTCCTAGACATGTCAAGCATAAGTGCAAAACAAATACCAAACGCTGTTTTAGCGTTAACCGGTTATTAAGTATTCATTCTAAGCTGTTGATTTAAGGACACAATACACAATGATTAAATAACCTTTATAAGAAAAAAGGCCTATGGACCTGTCACCGATTGTTAACACTAAGATAACGACTGTTAAAGGCAATGACACAGAAGTTAAGAACTGTTAAACCGACTGTGGAAGATAGGTCATCCGGACGATGTTCGTCTTGATCAACACAGGAATGAGCTTACGCGCAAGAAATGTGCGTAAAAGAAAGAAAAAAGACCAGCGACTGTACGTAACGCAAGTAAAAGGTAAATAAGGCAAAACAATTTGCAACCAGGATCAGTGTTCGCCTGGCAGGTATTTAATGAAGGTTGTATTTTTGTAGTTTTTTATAAAGACCGGGCCGTGAGATCCCCAGCAGATTGGCCGCCACGAGTTTATTGCCGCCCACCCTTTCCATGGCGCCAAGGATCAGATCTTTTTCGATCTCCTCCATAATTTCCTGTAGAGACCGACTGCCAAGGTCTTTGGCAGCGTTCAGGCTGAAGACACCGTTGTTTATAGATGTCGGTTCATCAGAATGCTGGAGGTCGGCAATCGGCGCAGGGAGATCATAAAGCCTTATAAAAGGGCCGTTGACCATATTGAAAGCACTTTCGATAGCACTTCGTAATTCACGAACATTGCCAGGAAATGGATAAGCTTTCAATGCCGTCCAAGCGCGAGAGCTTAGACCCTGAACGTTCAAATCAAACTCGGCATTAAACTGTTCAACAAAATGCCTGGTAAGTTGAAAAACATCCTCAGTGCGATCGCGCAACGGCGGAATCGGCAAAGACACGACGTTGATCCGATAATAGAGGTCTGAGCGCAGCTTGCCATCCTTGACCAGAGCCAAAGCATCACAATTCGTTGCCGCGATGAAACGGACATCGACGAAGCGAATATCCTGACTACCGAGAGGAGCGACTTCCCGCTCCTGCAGGACACGCAGCAGCTTGGCTTGCATGGCGAGTGGCATTTCACTGATTTCATCAAGAAAAAGTGTTCCGCCATGAGCCTGTTCGAACTTACCGATCTGTCCGCCACGCCTGGCCCCCGAAAATGCACCCTCAACGTAGCCGAAGAGTTCAGCTTCCAACAAGTTTTCAGGGATAGCTGCACAATTGACCCTGACGAAAGGGCCATCACTACGGCGACTGGCAGCATGAATCGCATGCGCAAAGAGCTCTTTGCCTGTACCACTCTCGCCGGTCAACAGTACGGTAGAAGAACGATCGGCAATCCTCACCAGTCTTTCTTTAAGGTCCCGCATGGTCTGCCCAAAGCAGACGATCTGATCGACACTGTACAAGGCTTTAGGTCTGTGACCGGCAATAGCCCGGCGGCCTTGCTTACCTTCCGCAGGTGAAAGTTTGCCGTCCATAGAAGAACCACAGGGTCCTTCCCTCAACTGGATCTTGCCGTAAGCACCGAATGTTTTACCATTTTTTATCAGTGGCCAGCGGCTAGCGACAATCTCCCGCCCGTTCAATTGATGCGGTTCACCTATTTCAGCCTTGCCTGAATCCATAACCTTGGGCAAACGGGACAAGGTCGTATCAGGGTAGGATTCATTGACGTGACGACCCACCATTTCGACGACCTGAAGACCTAGTATGTCAGCAAATTCACGGTTGACCATCAGGATGAATCCGGCACGATCAACCAACAAAATGCCACCACCGGCATCCAGAGAGAAGGGATCGATAGACTGCACAAAATCATGGAGGACCAAAGCCGCTTCGTTGCCACGATCAAGAGCAGTTAAAACCAACTCACCACCGGCCAGGGTCCCGCAAACACCACCTGGAAAGTATTCTGCCGCATACCAACGGTCATCGATAGGAACAGGCAATGATTTGAAACCGAAGCCCTTGGCCAGGAGGGCATGAAAATGGCGCAAGGCTCCAACCTGCTCGAGACTTCTGCCAACAGAGAGCGCCTGATCTAGGCCTGCGAAGGGGTTGTCATCACTGACTGTGATTATCATTTGATGCCGATCAAGACCGACAACCCACTGGAAAGGCTTTGCTTTTGATGATTTACCAACGATATCCAAATGCCGAAGAGATGACGGTTTCATTAATGCATTTTCTCCGTAATTTTATGCTTGTACAGAACAGTTGGCTGACCGAAGCGGCCCTTTTTTGCTCCAACAGGTCACTGGCTTTCAGAGCAATACAATAACACCGTTTTACACGTTTACAAATAAAACTTTTACAATCGTTACGACTGACGCAGTGCTTAGACAAAGAACCTGATTGAAGGCACACTATGAAGCCTTTTTGTTTACAAAATTCATCCGAGGATAAACCATAAATTGACAGAATGAAAAGCTAAGGAAACATAAAACAGATTCAATCCACGAAATTTTTGGGCTTAGCTTGACAATATGTAGACATAAAACAAAACATATTATTGCCCAGGCGAATGTAAACCAAAGTATACAGGAGGGACACTTGAACGTCACTTTCATGCGCACTTCTGTATTCCGATGCTCTATTCAAAAGACTAAACCAAGGCGTTTACAGGAAATTTTGCACTCCCTTAACGTATGGCATGACGCTTGCTGTATAAGTACAAACCTAAAACGCCGTTTTCACTATTAACGATGTCAACAATCTGACTCTGCCAGCGGAGCAAAATGCAGGCAGAATACTGAAATGCCCAGAGGAGGATCTACGATGGAAAGTGCAGTTTACCAACCGGAACACCCGATTCGTTTCGTAACCGCGACGAGTCTTTACGACGGGCACGATGTTTCTATCAACATTATGCGTCGAATCATGCAGG
>JAOUDB010000262.1 GCA_029859485.1 Desulfuromonadales bacterium
TGGTTCAGTACTGGTTGGATCGCATGAACTGATTGAAAGAGCGCACCGCTGGCGTAAAATGGCCGGTGGCGGAATGCGTCAGGCGGGAATTCTGGCAGCTGCGGGCGTTTATGCCCTGAAGCAACATGTTGTGCGACTGGCTGAAGATCATCAGAACGCCAAGGTTCTCGCTGAGGGACTCTCGACTATTGGTGGGTTGGATGTTGAGCTTGATACAGTTGAAACCAACATGGTTTTCGTGACATCGGATCTTGAGACGCAGCCCCATCTTATCGAGATTCTGAAAGAGCGTGGCGTTTTGGTTGGTGGGTATGGGCAACTGCGACTGGTCACCCATCACGATATTGATGCAGAGGACGTATCTGTTGTTATTGATGCTTTTAGAAAGGCAGTTTTAAGCTGTAAGGCTATAAGGTCTTAATCTTATAGCCTTACAGCTTATAGCCCTACAGCTAATAACCGTCTTTAGCTCCTCATATTGATAAACTGCAAATCAATCCCGAAGTCTTTCCCTTTGAGTAGCTGAATCACGCTCTGCAGGTCATCGATCTTTTTGCTGTTTACACGCACCTGGTCTTCCATGATCTGCGCCTGAACCTTCAGCTTGCTCTCCTTGATCGCCTTAACGATCTCTTTACCGCGTTCCTTGTCGATCCCCTGAAGAAGACTGATCCGCTGGCGCACGGCACCGTGGGAGGCTGGTTCCTTCGTGCCGAAATCAAGGCACGTGGGAGAGACACTGCGCTTGGCCAGTTTTCCGCGCAGGATGTCAACCACAGCAGACAATTTGTAGTCATCGGCGCCAAGGACCAGGATGCTGTCGGTTTCCAGGTCGATCTCGTTATGTGTGCCCTTGAAGTCAAAGCGTTGATTCACTTCTTTGCGGGTCTGGTTGACGGCATTGTCGACTTCCTGCAGGTCAACTTTGAAAACGATATCAAAGCTCGGCATGGTTATCTCTCCTGTTGAGGGGATGGTCCCCCTGGTAATTAGAATCGCTGGAAGATTGCCACGTCATGTGGTGTTGGGTCAATAATAGCATGCAGCTAATTTTTGTCGGCGTTCCTTGCATCACCAGCGGTCCAGATACGGTACTTAATTTCATATCCTTCCGGCGCATAAACCACAATCGGCAAACGGCTGTTGTAACGAATCAGCAAAGGCGTTCCTGAGACAAACTGTTTAATTTTTTCACTTCCTTCGGGGGCAGCCATCATGGTGCTAATGGTTGTGTCCTGTCCGGTCACTTCGTAAAAAGTGTACCCCCAGCCTGCAAGTGGGCGTGCTCCGATGCTGCTGCCGTGGCGCATCTGGTTCACGCCATCGGTCAGCATGGTTTTCCCGGGGATCAGTTCGACTTTGAAATCGACTTCTTCCGCGCGGGTCTTATCGGGGAGAACGACGACGAATCTTTCCATGCCTTGTTCTGCAGCAGGAAAAGATTTCAACTCAGGATGAACGGCAGCGCAAGCCTGAACACTGAAAAATGCAAGAACGACGATCATCGATGAAAAAATTATTTTTATCATTTGTCTCCCTTTGCTTACTTTTAACATAACGTCTCCTCTAGCAACCTGTCGACCTAACCATGAACTGGCTGCAAATCCGCTTCTTTGGCCCATATTTCAGCTCCTTTTCGACCAATAGCTACGGCTATTACTCTCAAAGGAGCCAAAATCTTATCTCAAAAGGGCAAATTTTCGCTTCAGCCCAGATAGTCCGACAGACTGCTAGGCCTGTGATATAGGCGGGCTTCCAGATGTTGTCAGGCCTATAACGCTGCCGGCAGCAGCGAGGGTAAAGCCTGACTTTCTGGCCCAGTGAGCCCGGCCTGCAAGGTTTTGCGAGATAATATGAACTACTCCGTTGACCCGCAGGTCGAGTGGCCGAAGCTGATATTATTTACTTTTTTCTGTGCCATCAAGCGGATTTCTGCCGCATAGTCTTAGCGTGGGGCACTTATGATTAGGCTTGCTCGTTTATCGACAAATCACCTGTTCTTCTCACGCGATTGGTTCGAAGCCCTGTCGTGCTTCGTGAAAGCATTCACCCGTTTTACGCCAAGCCAAAAGGCAGCCAACGCCGGGATAACAAATGAGACAATCATACAAAACAAGAAAACCCAATGAACATCTGCTCTTGTGAGAATCCAGGCAACAAAGAGGGCGATGGAACAAAAGATGATCAGGAAAATTCCCTGTATTAAATTTGAAATGGGTTTGTCGGGGTTGTTGGTAAAAATCATTTCTTTGCCTTATAACCACTTGGACCTGGAGAGCGCGGAGTGCAATGACGCTGGCAAAAAGTTGCGTTAACTGTCTCTCTCAAAACCTTCAGCCCGTCGAGAAATCAACTCCTGCTCTGGCGAAACCTGCCGACTTCGTCGCTGAAATGACAGGCGGACTGGTGTCCTTTGGCGTGATCTGCCAATGCCGGATATTCTTTGCGACAGATCTCTTGCGCGTAAGGGCAGCGGGGATGGAAGTGGCAGCCCGTGGGCGGGTTGATCGGTGATGGGATTTCGCCACTTAAAATCTGGTGCTCGCGAACTCTTTGCGGGTCGGGGATCGGCACAGCGTTGAGCAAGGCTTCGGTGTAGGGGTGGCATGGTTGATGGTAAAGCTGCTCTGCAGTGGCTATTTCGACAATCCGACCCAGGTACATTACCGCGACCCGGTCGCAGACGTGCTCGATAATGCCGAGGTCGTGGGAGATGAAGAGGTAAGTTAGACCGAATTCTTCTTGTAGATCTTTCAGCAGGTTGACGATCTGAGCCTGGATAGAGAGATCGAGTGCTGAAACCGGCTCATCAGCGACGATCAGGCGTGGTTGCACAGCCAGGGTTCGTGCAATGCCGATACGCTGTCGTTGGCCACCGGAAAATTCGTGAGGGTAGCGATCGTAATGTTCGGGAGCCAGCCCGACTTTCTGCATCAACGCCAGGACCTGCTCTTTAATGGCGCGGCCTTTGGCAAGGGTGTGAACAACCAGCGGTTCGCCGATGATCTCGCCGACCCGCATTCGTGGATTGAGCGACGAGTAAGGGTCCTGGAAAATCATCTGCATGTCACGACGAATGGCTGTCAACTCACGGTGGCCCATGCCAGCGACATCTCTGCAGTTAAATTGAATCGTGCCTGAGTCCGGTTCGATGAGTCGCAGCAATAACTTGCCGGTGGTCGACTTTCCGCAGCCGGATTCGCCGACCAGGCCGAGCGTTTCGCCACTTTTGATCTCGAAAGAGACCCCATCCACCGCCCTGAGCGATTGTTTTGCTGCGCCGGGGCGGTTGGCGCTGACCTTGAAGGCTTTGCGCAGATTTTCTACCTTGAGAAGTGTCGACATTATTACACCTGCCAGCAGCGCACCCAGTGACCTGGCTGCACTTCCTTGAGTGGTGGGAGCTCGCCACGACACGGCGCGAAGGATTCAGAACAGCGCTCAAGGAAAGAACATCCTTCGTTGGTTGCACCAGCTCTGGGAACAGTGCCTTCTATAGGGATAAGGCGTTGCTTTTGCTCGCCGATACGGGGGATGCAGGCCAGCAGCCCTTGCGTGTAGGGGTGCCGAGGGTTCGCATAGAGCTCTTTAACCGGAGCGGTTTCCACGATGACGCCGGCATACATGATAGCAACGCGATCGGCGTTTTCAGCTACCACGCCGAGGTCGTGGGTGATCAGAAGCATGGCCATGTCGTGTTCGGCCTTGATCGCAGCGAGCAGATCCATAATCTGTGCCTGAATAGTGACGTCGAGAGCCGTGGTCGGTTCGTCGGCAATCAATAACTGAGGATCACAGGCAAGCGCCATGGCGATCATTACGCGCTGGCGCATGCCGCCGGAGAGCTGATGAGGGAAATCTTTGGATCTTTGGGCTGCCGCCGGGATTCCAACCTTGTGCAGAAGCTCGGTGGCGATCTCGGTTGCCTCTAGCTTGCTTTTCCCCCTATGCAGCTGCAAGCTCTCCATGATCTGGTCACCGATGCGAAAGACCGGGTTGAGCGAAGTCATCGGCTCCTGGAAGATCATGCTGATGCGATTTCCTCGTACCCGCCGCACTTCTTCTTCGGGTATGCGTAGCAGATCCAGGCCGTCAAAACGAATTTCACCTTCGACGATCTTTCCCGGTTCCGGGATCAGGCGCAGCAGGGAAAGGGCGGTCATCGATTTGCCGCAGCCGGACTCGCCGACCAGGGCCAGGGTTTCACCACGTTTGATGTTGAAATCGATACCGTTTATGGCCTTGGTCAGACCATCTCTGGTGAAGAAGTAGGTTTTCAGGTTGCTGACAGTGAGAAGTGTGCTCATGTTTTTTCATCTCTGATGATTTTTGATTTGTAAATGGAACCATGACACGTTTGGGGATGTCAATCTATTAAAGACTGGACTATTAAAGACTGGAACGCGGGGCGTGGTAACGGGAAGTCGAAAAGTGAAAAACAGAAATAATGTGTAGCCATCGGGACTTGATTAGACAGGCAGTGTCTGGTTTTATCCTACGCGCACCGAATACTTAATATCCCTAGGTAATGTAAAGGATGAGTTGCAATAGGATTTATAGTAAGCTGACACGTCGGAGAATCAATATGTTTATAAATTGTGATTTTTAAGATCTTTTACCTCATCGCATATTCGTTTGATTGAAAACATGCAGAACCAGAGGCCTAATAAATTGATAGCAACACAAAAACGTTACCTGGAGTCTACGTTACCCCAGTTGAGGCCTCATTGAGCCTCTGATGAAACATAACTTTGAGAACATTCTCCAG
>JAOUDB010000263.1 GCA_029859485.1 Desulfuromonadales bacterium
AGATCTCTCCGTCAGGATGAGAGCTTGCCTTTGGGGCTTGGTGGAGGAGGGTGAGGAATAATCTGGCCCCATGCTACTGACTCTGCTAACTACAACTCTATAGCGATCCTTCATCAAATCAAATTATTTCTTGAACCGCCGTTATTGTCTCCAAGCCGAGCGGCCTTAACCTGAGATGCCAGCATTGCTGATACAAGTATATTTACACCCCTATTAGAAGGTTAAGGGCTCCAATACTTTATAGGGTGACAAATAGAATAAGGCCATTCGTTGCCAATCGCTCTAACTTTAGCTTTAATAGTGAGACAAATAGGCCTAGAGGTTATAATGTCTCGGGTTGATACGGATAAATTTTGATAGATGTTTAACACTTTAAGGAGCGTGTATGACGCCAGAGAATGTTTCTGCAAGAGCTCTTGAGCTTGGGGCAGATGATGCGCTTATCTTCCGGATGGATCAAATCGTTTTTGACTCACGCACACTACTTAAATGCATGTACGGGTGCGAAGACTGGGGGAAAGGACATACTTGTCCTTCAGCCCCTGGCTCTCTAAAGCCATGGGAGTATGAACGTATCCTGCAAGGTTACGAATGGGGGTGTATTGTCCATTCGACCAGTAAAAAGATCTCACAGGACATTTCCTTTACCCTGGAAAGGGAGGCCTTTCTTGCCGGTCATTATTTTGCTTTCTCAATGAGCGATTGTGCAATTTGTCAAGAATGTGCGGGATTCAAGGGGAAGCCTTGTGTTGACCCCGGTCGAGCCCGACCGGCATTTCATAGTGTTGGCATTGATGTCTTCGCAACGGTGAAGCAATTTGACCTGCCACTGAGTACACTTAAATCTGAAGATGAGGTGCAAAATTGGTATTCTGCTGTTTTCGTAGCCTAAGGTTACTATGTGCCCCATCATATTAAAAGACCACCAAGGATCAAACCCTGGTGGCCATAGTTTTGTTGATTAAACTGCTTCCTCAGATACCGTTATCCACAAGAAACCTTTTTCGTCTCGGCAGTCGTGACAAAATACAGACACCAATCAGCTAGATAAGGTTGGAAACTGATATATAATGATATGGTTTTAATGGCACTCAACCTCTAGAAGGGTGGTCAAAATGGAAATCCTAGTCACGTTATGTCAAATCATTATTGCGCTTGGAATTTTCAATGTCTGGATTTTGCGCTATGGCAAAGAAACCAATTGGCGAGGTGGTGAAGCAAAAAACATGAAAGAGGAATTTGCCGCCTATGGCCTACCTGGTGGGGTTATGGTGTTTATAGGAGCGGCCAAGATCATTCTGGCCCTATGCCTAATTGTTGGCATATGGATTCCCTTCTTAGTAAAGCCCGCGGCAACGATAATGGCCATACTAATGTTTGGGGCTGTTTCGATGCACGTTAAAGTGAAAGATCCACTGCAGAAGTCATTGCCCGCATTCACTATGTTGGTTTTGTCTCTAATAGTGGCAATAAGCTAAAAATCAGTAAAAAGGCAGATTATTATTCGATTCTCTTTTATTATTCGACGTGTCAAATTGTTTTGATGTGCCGAGCGTCTGGAAAATGTGAAGTCTTTATTGGCCCTGCAATCCAGTGATGCCGAAAGATCCCTGTCGGTCGTTAATTCTAGGAAAATCAGCTGTCTCAATGGTGTCTACAAAACTATAGGTTGTTCACTTCTCTTTCCCTTGACTAACAGGCCTGGTTTTGTAGAAAAAACAGGTAAGCCCGAAACTCAAAAATCTTCATTTTTGACTCTTCATCAGTCCGGTCCCAATCGAAGCACTTTAGCTCCACGAATTTTACCTTCTTTCAATTCCTGTAAAGCGCGGTTCGCTTCTGCTAGCGGGAACTCTTCAATTGTTGGTCGAAGAGGAATTTCTGCTGCCAGTGAGAGAAACTCACGGACATCGGTGCGGCTGACATTGGCGACACTCTGGATGCTTTTCTCCAGCCAGAGATCGAGCGGGTAATCGATCTCGGCCAGCACTGCACGATCACTGTCCTCTTTGCGGATCGCGTTGATGATCAGCCGGCCCCCCGGCTCAAGCATTCGCATGGCTTTGACGACCGGTTTCCAGACAGGAGTGGTGTCGATGATCGCTTGTAACAATTGAGGTGGCTGCTCGTCAATTTCTCCTGACCAGGCTGCCCCAAGTTCCCGTGCGAAGTGACGCTCCTTTTCGTTGCGGGCAAAAACATAAATAGGCAGTTTTGGGTAAAGATGTTGAACGACACTCAACACCAGATGCGCCGAAGCACCGAAGCCAGTCAATCCGAGAGGTGTCCCTGGTTGCAGACAAGCAAGCCTGATCGAGCGGTAACCTACGGCACCAGCACAGAGCAGGGGGGCAGCTTCTGCATCTGTGAAGACCTCAGGGATGGGGTGGACAAAAGCCGAGGAAGCCAACATGTATTCGGCATAACCACCATCGACATCGCGGCCCGTTGCACAAAAATCAGGGCAGAGGTTCTCTCGCTGCGTACGACACCATTTGCAATGACCGCATGCAGAATACAGCCAGGCGACACCGACCCGCTTTCCCAGAAGCCTGTCGTCGACATGCGGACCGACTTTGTCGATTCGACCGACGACCTGGTGCCCGGGAATGACTGGCAACTGCCGGGGTGGAGTACGCCCCTCGATTTCATCGAGCTCCGTGTGGCAGACCCCACAAACCGAGACCTTGATCCGCAACTCTTCAGGACCTGGTTCAGGGACAGGGCAATCTACAAGTGCCAAGGGGTTTTGCTCCTGTTTCATGTCGACTAATTTTTTCAGAGTCATGGCTTTCATCAACAAACTCTGGCCTCCTCAGTATCGTTCAATTGTTTCTCTTTCAGGTGGTCCATGTGAAGGGTGAGCGCATCTTTTGTTTCTTCGAACAAATCGAGTTCCTCAATAGATAGATTATCAAATTGTTCGAGATTATATCTGCTGGTTTCAATTTTTCTGGTAGGGCGTTGTAAGGGACACATAAAGCAGACCTCTTGAAGAACTTGTTCTTTATTCGGACGGGGAGATGGTGAGCTGTTTACATCCGATTAATCATAAAGTCTCAAGAGATTGTTTCTCCGTATCTCTTCTAAAGCAAAAAATGGTTTGCATTAGTATCGTTTCTAATTTTGGCCACCTAGTTGTTCTTGGGACAATGTAGAAGGATAAATAGTAAATATATCGGGACCGATCCAATTCCGGTCCTGAGGTGAAAATTTAGGGGTGGGAGGGGAGGCAGGGTTGTGGGTTTTCCCTCTCCATAACCGTTGACAATGTCAAAACCTAAGGTAATTTTTGGTAGGATATTTCAATCTTTGGGAATGAGATGTCATTTCAATTTTTACTTAATTTGCCAACTGCATTTGCTGTGATTCTCGCGGTCAGTATTGCCGCGACAATTTCAATCGCACTTTATTATCTAATCCATCCTTTTTGGGCAAAAGAACTTTCTGACGACACAAAAAAAACGGCTGAAGTTGTCGCCATGCGTGTTGGTGTGATTTATGCCGTCGTTATCGGCATGATGTTTGCCAATGTTCGTATTGAACACTTTCAGATGATTGAGGCTATTGAATCGGAGGCCTCAGCTTTAATCCGTCTTTACTCTGCAATTGAAAGACAGAGCGATGAAGAAACATCTGAGATTCAGCAAAACCTGTTTGAATACATACGTTTTATTGTCGATGAGCAATGGCCAGCTTTAAGAGAAGCTCGTGCTTTTTCAGAGGGCGATACTATTTCAGGTGGCGGTCAGAAATTAAAGCCTGTGAGAGATTATGTCACTAAAATAGAAAAGAAAACTGGGGACCAGAATTTAAGGCAACTCCTTGATCAAGTGGAGCACTACCATATATTGAGAGTGTTCGATAAGAAAGGGAATCTGCTGCCGTTGTTCTGGTATATTGCTATCTTTGGCTACTTTGCCACTCTATTTACGCTCTATGTTTATCCACCTAACTTTCGTCGATATTCCCTTGTCTCGATATACAGTGGTATGGTTGGTATTGTCTTGCTTGGCATATATATACTATCTCATCCATACAGTGTCGCTGCTGGTGTAGAACCCAGTATATTTAAATGGCTACTTGAAAGTTCTGCTAGATAAGAAATCCCCATAGTCCCCAGAAGACATTCCCACTCCGCCCCAGAATTAACCCGGAGAGAAAACCCCGCTCCGGAGCACCAAAGACACCACTCCCTGAGCACTCAACTTGTCATTTAGACGCTTGATTTGGACCAGATATGGACCGGAGGACAAAAAAGAAGAGCGACCCCGAGAAGGCCGCTCCTTGTAAATACTGGTCGAGATGACTGGATTCAAACCAGCGACTCCCTGCTCCCGAAGCAGAAGCGTTCGTTTCACTCACTGTGCGCCAACGTACCAGAGAGGACTTCATCCGGGGACGTCTCTTAGAGCACGTGCAGTGGAAGTCCTTTCAAATACATATAACTGGCAGTAGGGCTATATTGGTGTGACCAGAGAGGCTACACAAAAAAAGCCCCACAATCCAGGAGGGGGAGAGTGGGGCAATGGGTTTCTGTGGGTTTTGCTTAGGAGGTATAACTTGAAGAACTATGCTCTGTTGGTTGTTATCTTACCTTTTTGGTCAGGTATGTCAAGGGGAAAAATGAATTAATATTTTTTCCTTTTTTTGGGTTGCAAAAAGCGTACTCAGAAGGCCTCTGTAATCATGCTCCCAAAAGGCAGGTGCGCTACCAGGCTGTGCTATCGTTATCCTTCTGAGATTGAAGTATTTTGATGT
>JAOUDB010000264.1 GCA_029859485.1 Desulfuromonadales bacterium
ATCCAACCGGTCACACGGGTTGAACTGATGAAGACTCGTATTTACAACAAGTATATTATAGAGGAATCCCCAGAGGAGATTCTCTACGCACTGAATACTCGCGGTGAAGTCATTGTCGAAGGTAAACGCAATGTCCCTGGTTTGGACCTTCCTGTTTACGTCAAAATGATGGCGACGACTGATGGCATCATTATCAACGAATATGATCGTTAGCCAAAAACCGCCACAATTCAGAGTTGAAGATATTGGTCTGTATAGCAACCGATACTGAATGAGTTACCCCTCTTTAGAAAGATTGGTCTCTTTATATGAGTAAAACCTTCGTCCTTGACACAAATGTTATCCTGCACGATCCCCAGGCTCTTTTCCGCTTTGAAGACAACGACCTGGTTATCCCCATGACAGTGATCGAGGAGATCGATCGCTTCAAGAAGGAACTCAGTGAAACAGGGCGGAACGCACGTCAGTTTTCGCGCATCATGGATGGCTTGCGGAGTAAGGCGAAGCTGATTGAAGGTGTGGAGTTGGAGACCGGCGGTCATCTTCGGGTCGACCTTTACACCGAAGAGTTGATGAAGTCCCTGCCACCTGAATTGCGTTCAGATCAAGGTGATAACCGGATCCTGGCTGTTACCCTCGCAGCTAAAAACCGCGCCGGCACCAATGTCATCTTCGTCACCAAAGATACCAACTTGCGTATCAAGGCCGACGCAATAGGGATAACCGCCCAGGATTACGAATCTGATAAGGTCTCGATCGATGATCTCTACACCGGAACCTGCGAAGTTCTTCTGCCGCAGCAAGACATTGACCTTTTCTACAGCGAGGGCTTTCTCGCCCTTGAAGAAGAGTTTCTTCCCAATCAATGCCTGACCTTGATAGATGCCGCTAATCCCTCTCACACGGCATTGGCCCGCTATAACCGTCCCCTTCGCCAGGCCGTGTCGCTGGTGCGTGCTCCGAGCGATGGTCTGTGGGGTATCCATC
This sequence comes from Desulfuromonadales bacterium, assembly GCA_029859485.1. Taxonomy (GTDB): domain Bacteria; phylum Desulfobacterota; class Desulfuromonadia; order Desulfuromonadales; family BM103; genus M0040. Next base: position 988 of record JAOUDB010000264.1, read on the forward strand.
CTCGTAATCGCGAGCAGCAGTTTGCCTTTGATATGCTGCTTAACGATGACATCCAGTTGGTCACCCTGGTCGGTAAGGCCGGAACCGGTAAAACACTATTGGCGATCGCTGCCGGCCTGCATAAATCTGCTGATGAGGGACAATACAGCAGACTTCTGGTTTCACGGCCAATCTTCCCGCTTGGTCGGGATATCGGTTTTTTGCCCGGTGATATCGATGAGAAGCTTTCACCATGGATGCAGCCGATTTTTGACAATGTTGAACTGCTGCTGGGCGCCGTGGAAGAGGGCAGCAAGCGCAAGCGCGGCTACAAGGAACTGGTCGACCTGGGGTTGCTTGAAATCGAACCTTTGACCTACATCCGTGGACGATCGATACCCAAGCAGTACATGATCGTTGATGAGGCCCAGAACCTGACGCCGCATGAGATCAAGACGATTATCACGCGTGCCGGTGAAGGTACGAAGATCATCCTTACCGGTGATCCCTACCAGATCGATAACCCTTATGTTGATTCCTCCAGCAACGGTCTCACCTACGTGGTTGAGAAGTTCAAGGGTGAGGACATCTCCGGGCACGTCACCCTGGATAAGGGCGAGCGCTCCTGTCTGGCTGAATTAGCAGCAAATCTTCTTTAAGGGCAGAGGCTTGGGTCTTGGGCTTGGAGTTTGGCGATTTTCGCCCCCAGCCCCCAGCTCCCAGCCCCCAATACCCATGTTAATCCTATGTATCGAATCCTCATGTGATGAAACTTCGGCGGCCGTTATCCGTGACGGCTCGGAGATGCTGTCGAATGTTGTCGCCTCGCAGGTTGATGTGCATTCCCGTTTCGGTGGCGTGGTGCCGGAATTGGCCTCACGTAAGCATGTTGAAGCCATTTCTGTGGTCATTAATTCTGCACTGCAGGAAGCCGGTGTTACGGTTGACCAGCTTGAAGGTATTGGCGTCACACGCGGCCCCGGTCTGATAGGCGCTCTTCTGGTTGGCTTGTCGACGGCCAAGGCTATGGCCTGGTCTCTGGATATCCCTCTGGCGGCCGTACATCACATGGAGGGGCACATTCTTGCTCCGATGCTGGAAGACCCCCCTGATTTCCCCTTTCTCGCACTGGCCGTGTCCGGAGGGCATACCCACCTCTACCGTGTTGATGGTATCGGTCGTTACAAAACTCTGGGACAAACCCTTGATGATGCTGCTGGTGAGGCTTATGACAAGGTCGCCAAGATGCTTGGTCTCGGCTATCCCGGTGGAGCTGTCATCGACCAACTGGCAGGACAAGGTCGTCCTGATGCCATCGATTTCCCGCGTCCGATGCTGCACAAAAAGAACTTCGATTTCAGCTTCAGCGGTCTTAAAACCGCAGTCCTGCAACATGTCGAAAAGTATAAGGGTGCCATTGATGAACAACAGTTGGCAGATATTGCTGCCAGCTTTCAGGCTGCGGTGGTCGAGGTCTTGACCCGCAAGACTCTAAGCGCTGCCAAGGCAGAAGGTCTACAGCGCGTTGTCGTTGCCGGTGGTGTCGCCTGTAACTCCGGCCTGCGTGGCCGGTTTAAAGAGCTTTCCAGCAAGCATGGTGTTAAAGTGTTTTTCCCGAGCCCGGCGTTGTGCGGTGACAATGCAGCCATGCTCGGTGTTCCTGCAAATTACTACCTTGAGATGGGGCGCCACGCCGATGACAGCGCCAATGCTCTTGCGAACTGGACGCTGGATACGGTTGCTGCAGACGGAATCTGATTTGAAAGTGGAGTGACTAAGGCTGATGTGGCGCGGAGTCGGGTTCATCCGGCAGGTTAAATTGACGGTGGTGCGCTTTGTCCGTCTGCGTGGTCTGCCGGATGAGATTGCCAAGGGGGTTGCCCTTGGTATCTTTATCGGTATGACTCCAACCTTCGGTTTCCAGATGGCGATCGCCATCTTCTTCGCTTATCTTCTTCGTGAAAATCGTCTTGCTGCAGTTCTTGGCGTATGGGTCACCAATCCTGTCACGGCACCTTTTATCTATGCTGCTGAGTATGAAGTCGGTCGTCGCCTGCTTGGCATGGAGCGTTTTGCATTACCTTCGGAATTAACCTGGAAGGCTTATTCGACTCTTGGCTGGGAAGTGCTCTTTCCCATGTGGTTTTGCAGTATTCTCTTTGGTGTGATTTTTGGTTTTCTTGCTTACCAATCAACCTTGAGACTGATTCCCGTGGTTAAAAACTGGCGCGTGCCTCGCTGGCCCCGTCGACACTGGCATAAGAAATTCAAAAATCGCGGCAGGGGACGTGAGACGAGTGATGATAAAAAGCTATGAGTAATCCCCGGCCCAGAAAACGTTTCGGCCAGAATTTCCTGCATGATCAGCATGTCTTGGATCGTATTGTCGCGGCCGCAGCGCTACAAGAGACAGATCGGGTCCTCGAGATAGGTCCTGGACCGGGGGCTCTGACCTCGCGTCTTCTGGCAACGGGTTTGCCAGTCCTCGCTGTGGAGATTGATCGTGACCTGGCAAAGGCTTTAGAGGAGCGCAACGACGTGAACCTTGAAGTCAAGACCGGTGATGTGCTGCGGTTCAATTGGTCGGAGCTGTTAACACAACCTCCTTACAAGTTGATCGCCAACCTGCCTTACAATATCTCCAGTCAGATCCTTTTCAAAGTTCTCGAACATCGGAATGATTTCAGCTGTCTGGTGCTGATGTTCCAGAAGGAAGTCGGCGAGCGCCTGGTCGCGACAGAAGGCTCGCGCAACTACGGCATTCTTTCGGTTCTCATGCAGACCTGGTTTCAGCTTGAAAGGGTCATCAAGGTACCGCCGGGTGCTTTTTTCCCCCCTCCCAAGGTCGATTCCGTCGTTTTGCGCATGGTGCCTTTGTCGAAGCCACGAGTGGATGTGCATGACGAAGCCCTTTATCGCAAATTGGTCAAGAGCGCTTTTGCTCAGCGTCGAAAAACCGTGCGCAACAGCTTGCTCGGGTCAGGGTGGCAGGCTGAACAGATTGATCAGGCCTTTGACGTTACCGAAATTGACCCTGGTCGTCGTGGAGAAACATTGACCATCGAGGAGTTTGGTGCCTTGGCAAATCTGCTGTACTCCATTAATGGGGAAGATGGTTTGAGCTGAAGGTGTTATTAGACTTATCAAACAAATTCTTTACCACAGAGGCACAGAGAACACTGAGAAATCTAAAAGATTGAGTCTTTAGTTCTTTTTTCCTCTGTGTTCTCTGTGCCTCTGTGGTGAGGTTTTCATGTTTTAACTGTTTATCTAGATGCTCAAATAACAGGAGTTTCAGAATGGACCAGCTGGTTGCGGCCGTAAACGGATCGCCCATAGATAATAAAACCCTCAATGCGGCGATGCAGAGCCTTGCCCAGGAGCAGTTTCACGCCACCTTGGATGAAATCCCGCTTGAGTCCCACGAAGAACTCAGCGCAATGGCCCTGGAACGTCTGATTGCAAGGGAGTTGATTTTCCAGGCAGCCCTGGCTGAAGGCGTTGTTGCAGATGATGCCTCTGTTGAAGACGAATCTGCGAGAATATTGCGCATGATGGGCAACCCGGCGGATTTCTGGAAACGCCTGGCCGAGCGAGGTATGGATGAAGCGACTTTCCTGAGGATGGTCCGCAAAGATGTTACGGTTGACCAGATGTCGGTTCGTAAATGCCGTGAGATCGAAGAGCCGACTGAGGCAGAGATCAAAGACTTCTTCTTTGCGCATCCTGATCAATTGCGCGGGCAGGAGCGGGTACGTGCAAGCCATATCCTGCTTCCTGTGGATCCAG
>JAOUDB010000265.1 GCA_029859485.1 Desulfuromonadales bacterium
AGTCGGACAATCCATGACCCGGCTGCAAATTCGACCCGTATAGTCCCGCAGCCTCCTAGACTGGCAAACGACTGATACAAATCGGACACACTTCCCCGCCCTGCCAGATTTTTTCCCGGAGTCTCAAATTGAGTCTTCAACAACTTCATCCCGAATCTATTCTTTGCCTTTTTTTGTCTGCCGTTTCGATCTTGACATCTTGCTTGGCTACAGGCATTTTGCTTTGTCTGTTCGCAGGCTTATGTTATATTTGTAATCTTTTTCACCGATTTACAGCAAGTTTCTTCAAGGGGTTTAAAATGTTCAAAGGAACAACCATTCTTTGCGTGAGACGGGGAAGCGAGGTGGCGATGGCCGGAGATGGTCAGGTCAGCCTCGGCAACACCGTCATGAAACACACCGCAAGGAAGCTGAGACGCATGTACGATGACCAGGTGATTGCCGGATTTGCGGGCAGTACGGCTGATGCCTTCACCCTCTTCGAAAAGTTTGAGGCGAAGCTCCAGGAATACCGCGGCAATTTGCAGCGAGCAGCCGTTGAACTGGCCAAGGACTGGCGCAAAGACCGGATTCTGCGGCACCTTGAAGCCCTGCTAATTGTCGCGGACCGCGAAACAACCCTGGTCCTCTCAGGTGTTGGTGATGTCATCGAACCGGAACACGGTATCGCCGCAATTGGTTCAGGGGGCACCTTTGCACAGGCCGCGGCCCGTGCCTTAACCTGCCATACAGAATTATCCATGGCCCAGATTGCTGAAGAATCGCTGAAGATTGCTGCCGACATCTGTGTTTACACCAACGATCAGATTATCGTGGAGACCCTGACGTGAACAACTTTACTCCACGTGAAATCGTCTCCGAGCTCGATCGCTATATCGTCGGCCAGAATAACGCTAAACGGGCGGTCGCGGTCGCCTTGCGCAACCGCTGGCGCCGTCAGCAGGTTGCACCGGACCTGCGCGACGAGATTGCCCCAAAGAACATCATCATGATCGGCCCGACAGGGGTGGGCAAAACCGAGATTGCCAGACGCCTGGCACGCCTGGCGCAGGCTCCGTTCGTCAAGGTTGAAGCTAGCAAATTCACAGAGGTCGGCTATGTCGGCCGTGACGTCGAGAGTATGGTTCGCGATCTCGTCGAACTGGCGATCCTCATGGTCAAGACCGAAGAAGCAAAGAGCCAGAGGCTTAAAGCTGAAGATCTCGCTGAGGAGCGCTTACTCGATCTCCTCCTGCCGGGCGAAAAGAACCTTGAAGATGCCAAAGACGGTAGCAGCACAACGCGTGACAAGTTGCGCCGCTTGTTGCGTATGGGCGAGCTCAACGAGCGCATGGTCGAGATCGAAACACAGGACTCCCAGATGCCGAACATGCAGGTCTTCGGCCCTCAGGGCTCCGAAGACATGGGCATCAACATCAAGGAGATGTTTGGCAACATTTTTCCGAAGAAGACCAAGAACCGCAAGGTGAAGGTCTCGGAAGCACGCGATATGCTGGTTGAAATGGAAGCCGAAAAGCTCGTCGACATGGACAAGGTCCAGACCCTGGCGAAGGAGCGAACCGAACAGAACGGCATCATCTTTATCGACGAAATTGACAAGATCGCCAGTCGTGAAGGCGGTCATGGCCCGGAAGTCTCCCGCGAAGGTGTGCAACGCGACATCCTGCCGATTGTTGAAGGCAGCGCGGTCAACACCAAGTATGGTCCGATTAAGACAGACCACATCCTCTTTATCGCGGCCGGCGCATTCCATGTTGCCAAACCTTCGGATCTGATTCCCGAGTTGCAGGGGCGTTTCCCGATCCGGGTTGAGCTCGACAGCCTCGAAGAAGCTGACTTCGTAAGAATTCTGACTGAACCGAACAACGCCCTTATCCGCCAGTACCAGGCGCTCATGGAGACCGAAGGTATTCATCTGAAGTTCAGCAAAGAGGCGATCGCGGAGATTGCCAAAACCGCGGCCAGGGTCAACGAACGAACAGAAAATATCGGCGCTCGCCGCTTGCACACCATTATGGAAAAGCTGCTCGAGGAATTGTCTTTCAACGCCCCGGAACTTCAGGACAAAGGCCTGTCCATCGACGATGCCTTTGTTCGTGAGCGCCTCTCCGATATTGCCGACAATGAAGATCTTTCACGGTACATCCTGTAATTTGGAGTTTGGTAGATGATGCAAGAACTGATTAATAAAGCGAATGTCCTGGTCGAAGCCCTACCCTGGATTCGGGAGTTCAATGGCAAAACCATCGTCATCAAGTACGGTGGCAACGCCATGGTTGAGGAGAGTCTTAAAGTAGGCTTCGCCCGTGACATTATCCTGATGAAGTACATCGGCCTGAACCCGGTGGTTGTCCACGGCGGAGGGCCGCAGATCGGAAAAGTTCTTGAAGCCATGGGCATTGCAACCCGCTTTGAACAGGGAATGCGGGTCACCGACGCCCGCACCATGGACGTCGTAGAGATGGTTCTGGGTGGCAAGGTCAACAAAGAGATCGTCGCCAACATCAACAAGCAAGGTGGCAAGGCCGTTGGCCTGACGGGCAAAGACGGGAAGCTGCTCACGGCTCGCAAGCTGGAGATGAAAGCGATCAACCCCGACACCCTGACCCCTGAGATCATCGATATCGGCATGGTCGGAGAAGTCGCCAAGATCAATCCCGAGATCATCTCGGCACTTGAGGAGGCCAACTTTATTCCGGTGATCGCGCCGGTTGGAGTAGACGACGAGGGGTTGACCTACAACATTAACGCCGACCTGGTCGCGGGTAAAATTGCCGGCGCCTTAAAGGCCGAGAAGCTGATCCTGCTGACAGACGTTGAAGGGGTTAAGGACAAGGACGGCAACCTTTTGAACACCATCGACATCAGCGATGTAAAGGGGCTGATTGATGATGGTACCATTGCCGGCGGCATGATTCCGAAAGTCACCTGCTGCCTTGACGCTATCGCCGATGGCGTTATGAAGAGCCACATCATTGATGGCCGTATGGAACACGCCTGCCTGCTCGAGATCTTTACCGATCAGGGTGTCGGCACTGCGGTCGCAAAGTTCAAGTAAACAGCAAAACCCAAGGATATATGGGTTCCTGGCTTCAGTTGTTGGCTAACAGCTAACACCTCAAAGGATCCTGCGGATTATGGTTATGAACAAATCACAAGAGTGGATTAACAGAGCAGATAAACATGTCATGAAAACCTATGGTCGCTACCCAATCGTCGCAGAACGCGGCGAAGGTTGCCGATTGTGGGATGTTGATGGTAAAGCATATCTCGACTTTCTCGCCGGAGTGGCCGTTAACAATCTTGGCCATTGCCACCCCAAGGTGGTCGCGGCCCTGCGCGAGCAAGCAGGACGTCTGCTGCATTGCTCCAATTTCTATCATATCCCTCAACAGGTTGAGTTGGCAGAGTGGCTCTGTGAGCACTCCTTTGCCGAGCGGGTCTTCTTCTGCAACTCTGGGGCGGAAGCCAATGAAGCGGCCATGAAGCTGGCACGCAAGCACAGCAACGACAAACATGGTGAAGACCGCTTCGAGGTGATTACCGCCCTGGCCTCTTTTCACGGCCGCACTATCGGTGCCATCAGCGCGACCGGCCAAGAGAAGGTCAAGGCAGGCTTCACACCGATGCTTGAGGGTTTTAAACACGTCCCCTTTGGTGATGTGGAAGCCATGCGCCAGGCGATCACACCACAGTCCTGCGCCATTATGCTCGAACCCCTTCAGGGTGAGGGAGGCGTCAACGTCGCGCCGTCTGGTTACCTCAAAGCTGTCCGCGAGCTCTGTGACGAATTCGACCTTTTACTGATCTTTGATGAGGTTCAGGTCGGCTGCGGAAGAACCGGCACCCTCTGGGCTTATGAGCAGGACGAGGTGATCCCCGACGTCATGACCCTGGCCAAGGCCTTGGCCGGCGGGCCGCCGATCGGCGCGCTCCTGACGACGGAAGGTCTGGCGGCAAGTCTCGGGCCCGGGACTCACGGCTCCACCTTTGGTGGCAATCCGCTGGTCTGTGCCGCAGCGCTGGCCGCCATGCAGACCATCAACGAGAAAACCCTGCTCGACAACTGCCGGGCAATGGGCGCGTACCTGACCGAAAAGCTCGAGCAATTAAAAGGCAAGTATTCTTTTATCAAGGAGATCCGTGGCCTCGGCCTGATCATCGGCGTAGAGCTCGCCATACAAGGCGGCCCCTTGGTCATAAAGGCCATGGAGCATGGCCTGTTGATGAATTGCACCGTCGGCAACGTCTTGCGATTCGTACCGCCACTAATCGTCAACCGGGCAGAGATTGACGAGGCCATGACGATACTTGACGAAGTGCTGGCAACGGCCTGCTGAACAACAAATATAACCATTAAGGAGTCACGACTGTGAATAAAGACTTTCTCTGTCTCAGTGACTGGAGCCTTGAAGAACTGGAAAAGATCTTCACGCTGACCAGTGAACTCAAATCCAAGCAAAAAGCGGGCATGCCTCACCAACTTCTGGCCGGCAAAACCCTTGGTATGCTATTCGAAAAAAGTTCGACAAGAACCCGAGTTTCCTTCGAGGCAGGCATCTTCCACCTCGGTGGACACGCGCTGTTTCTGGCTTCAGGCAATACCCAGATGGGCCGCGGGGAGCCGATCAAGGACACCGCCCGTTGCATGGCCCGCTATGTCGATGGCGTCATGATCAGGACTTACTCGCAACAGGCCGTCGAGGAGTTTGCCAAGTATAGTT
>JAOUDB010000266.1 GCA_029859485.1 Desulfuromonadales bacterium
GGCTTGCAACCCCTTGATTTGCAACCTTAACCGATGTAGGAATGCTTCTGCGTGGTTGTCTGGGCGGTATTGAGGACTATTATGGCAAAACAACTTAAAATTGGACTGGCCCTTGGTGGGGGTGCAGCGAGGGCTTTTTCCCACATCGGAGTCCTTGCCGGGCTGACCAAGCATGGCATCCCCATCGATATTGTAACAGGCACCAGCATGGGAGCGATTATCGGTGCCATGTTCGCGACAAAGCCTGACGTAGCTGCGATCAAGGCACGCTTTGCGTCTTACTTTGAAGGCGAAGTCTTTGCCAAGTCCGGGTTCAACTTTTTCAAGGAGCTTGATTCTCACGACGAAGGGCTTCTCGCTGAGATGGGCCGATTGGCGAGACGCGGCCTGTTTAATACTATGATGGTGACCAAAACCTCTCTGGTCAATGGGGACATTGCTGCAAAAAGTTATGCTTACCTCCTTGAAGATTTACGCGTCGAAGAGACAATTATTCCCTTTGCGGCTGTCGCCCTCGACCTGCGGAGTGGCGAATCTGTTGTTCTCAAACAAGGTCGGTTGCGTGAGGTGATTGCCGCCTCCTGTGCTATGCCAGGGGCACTTAATCCTGTTAAACTTGAGGGTCGAATACTGGTCGATGGCGGCTGGATTTCTACGGTTCCGATAACGGCCGCCCGCCAACTTGGTGCTGACTTTGTCATCGCGGTAGACGTGGGAGACGCACCCGGTGTGTTCAAAGAACCGCGCAATGCGCTTGATGTCATTGCCCGCGCCGATGCCTTGGCCCGCGCAGCACTCAACAGAGAACAGCTCAAGGATGCCGACATCGTTCTTTCACCAAAAAACGGAGTTGCCCACTGGGCCGACTTTTCCACGACTGCCCGAGCAATTGAACGCGGTGAAGTAGAAGTTGAGCTGCAGATTGGTACGTTGCAGAGCACGCTCAAAAAAGCGAGCAGGCCAAAGGCTTTTGCCTTGGGGAGGCTTTTGGGCCTGCCGCAGTAACGTGTGGAACTCTATGGTGCCGCAGAAAAGGTCTTGTTGCTCCTGGTTTGACACAGATCCCCCGCAAAAGATCGACTCAATTGTCACTTTGCTGCAAATGACGACAGAGAGCGAGTATTTCAGCTTGATGCTCCATCTCCTTTTGCTGAAGACGACACTCCATTTCATCAATCTGGCGTTTCATCATCTTGAGCCGCTCACGATATCGCAACACAAAATCTACAGCGCCAAAATCCAGGCCCATATCTTCGTGCAGGAAGCGAATCATTTTAAGCCTGTTGACGTCGTCATAACAAAGGCCTTTCACACCGTGAAGCATAACCCGCCCCTTGATCAACTCTTCACGCTCGCACTGAAGAATGAATTCTTTAGAAACCCTTACTAGCTGAGCGACAAGGCTATATTCAAAATGAGTTGCAGTAGGATTTCGGGAAATTGTAAGAGGGTACTGTTTCATGGCTCTTCTCCCTGCTGACAGAAACAGAATGAACTTTTCAAAATTACGCACTTCAATCAATGGATTTTCTTCCACTTTTCAATTATTTTTTTCTCTTCGTCTGTCAGATTCTGCGGCAGAAGAGTCTCCACTGTCACGTAAAGATCACCCCTCTGGTTCGGGTGACTGGACTTTGGCATTCCCATGCCTCGCAGGCGGAATACACGGCCATTGCGAGTCTCGGGGGGGATCTCCAGAGTGACCGTTCGATCAATGCCCGGGACCGAGCTTTTGCCGCCCAACAACATTGTGAATAAATTAACTTGAACAGTGGTCTTCAGATCGTCATTGTCGCGCAGAAAACGTTTGTCGGGTAAAACTTCGATGAGAAGATAAAGGTCCCCTGCTTTGCCTCCCCCGACACCGGCTCCACCTTGTCCTTTAAGTCGAACCCGCGATCCGGTCTTAACCCCACGAGGAATTTTGACATCAACTTTTCGGCCACCCGACCATTCCAATACGCGCTTTGAACCGTGAAAGGCTTCATCAAGTGTCACCTGGAGGGAATGTTCTTGATCTCCACCCTGCCTTGATTGCGTTTCACGGTAGAAACGTTGCTCTCCAACACCACTTTTGGTTCGCTGCTGGTTTGCTCCACCGAACAGGTTGTTGAAAAAATCCGAAAAGCCACCTCTGGTGCCAAACAGTTCTTCAAAATCCTCAGGGTTGACCGTTTTGTAGGTGTAACTCCTGCTTTGCGCAAAGGGTCTTTCCCCCCAGTTAAAATCTTCAGGCTTACCTCCGCTTCTCTGATATTGTTGCCACTGTGAACCAAAGCGATCGTATTGCTGACGTTTTTCAGGATCGGAGAGTACTTCGTGGGCTTCGTTGATGTCCTGAAATTTTTGTGCGGCCGCGCTGTCACCGGGGTTGATGTCAGGATGATATTTCCGTGCCAGCTTACGATAGGCTTTTTTTATCTCCTTCGTACCGTCTTTGCGACTCACGCCCAGAATTTTGTAATAATCTTTGAATTCCACGGGGTCACCCTACGCCACAACCAAGGGGCGGAAAAACTTTGAAAGTCCAGGCTCCTTTCACAGCCTTGCTCTCAGGAAGTTTCCCCTGTTGCGCCCCTGAATACACTGCTACCAATGCCTGAGGGCCCAATCCCTAAATGACAAACAACAAGGTGTGACACCTGAAGGATAAGCACCACACCTTGAAAGCCAGGATCGACTCGCTGATCCTAGTGAATTTCAATCTGTTTACGCTTTCGAGCTGTATCATGAGCTTTGGGCAAATGCACTGTCAAAAGGCCCTTTTTATAAACTGCTTTTATCTTTTTGTCGTCAATTTCGCAAGGCAATGGAATCGCACGGTAAAAAGAGCTGTAGGCCCTCTCTACACGATAATAGGACTTCCCTTCATCCTCCTTTTTGGACTCTTTGTTGCCTCGAATGATAATAGAATCCCGTTCCAGAGAGACATCAATATTTTTTTCATCCAAACCAGGCATCTCTGCCGTTACGGTCACCTCTTTATCGGTTTCAGAAACATCGGTGCGAGGCGAAAGCACCCCCTCTTCCAACATTGCAGGCCAATACCAGTCTTGTATGAAATCATCAAACAAGCGGTCAATCCCCCAGTGAAGCCGTTGCAGAGGATGGCCTGTTCGCCTCTCTGTGCTGATATCCTTATTGTGTTTCCATGGAATCATATCTCGAAGTGTCATTGCTTATCACCTCCTCTGACAGCGGTTATGATGCGGTGATTTCTATATGTCGAGGTTTGGCGGCTTCGGATTTGGGCACGTGAAGGGTCAGAACCCCGTTTTTCATTTCCGCCGAAATCCTTTCGGCATCAAAAATCTCTGCCAGTTGAAATTGTCGGTAGAAGTGGCCTGGCAAGAATTCACGTTGCCTCGGCTCAGCGTGAAGATTTGTTTTGGCCTTGGCCTGAACAGTCAAAAGCCCCTGCTCTATATCGACGTTCAAGTCCTCCTTGCCAACCCCGGGCAAATCCGCCATCAGTGTTAAGCCCTCGTCGGTTTCAAAAATGTCAACAGCGGGCCGGATGAAAAGGTCGTGACTCTGTTCACGGCCTTCCAGTTCGCGACCGCCTCTTACTGAAATATCTTTTTGTCCCATGACGTCACCTCCGCTACTCTTTTCTTGGCATCCATGTCTTAGTGGGTTTTGACTGAAATTTTCTTTGGCTTGGCCTTTTCCTGAATCGGCATCGTAACCAAAAGGACACCGTTGCTGAACTTGGCGACAATCTTGTCCGCGTCAACATCGCAAGACAGGTCTACGGTCCGCATAAACTTGCCATGGCCGCGCTCGCGACGATGCCAGGTTCGTTGAGGACCTGTTTCTTCTTTGCGCTCTCCGGTGAGGCTTAAAACGCCGCGCATTACTGTCAGATCAAGATCCTTGGCCTCGACGCCAGGGACAAGAGCCTCAACGTAGACGTTGTCCTTGTCTTGCGCAACATTGATCTGGGGAAATCGTTTCAAGCCCATACCCGGGAGAAATGAAGGTTCTAAAAAAGACCCCATTCCAAACCCTTTAAAAGCACTATCAATTTCTCGCCGTAAACTTTCCATTTCTTTCAAAATGTCCATTTCCATGGCTAGCTCCTCCTCTCTTGGCTTTGCCTGTTAAATAAAAGTTGGCCCCCTTTAATAGTACTCTTATCACCAGACTTTAAGATGTCAACTGACAAATGAAATAAACGCAAAAACAGTAAGTTAAGTAAATTTTCAACAATTTCTCGTCTACAAAATGGGGTTTCTTTTAAAGCACGATATGCTCATAAATCAGCAAAACAAATGGTCGATATTGCTACCTGTTTTAGAAGGGTTACTTGGAGATGGAACTCCATCCTAATTGTGATGAATTCAGCAACCAAAACAGAGGTCGAGGGAAAACGCATGAGGAGAACAGCAAGGCAGCAAGACTTCTCACCCGTTAAGAGCTGAAGTTGTCAAGGGTTGCGAACTCGGGAGAAAAGCGAGAGACGACATGAAGGTCTAGACAATGGGAAAGCAAAAGAAACAGTGCCTGCGAGGATTTGGCCGGGCACGCCTTTAAAAATTCAAACGAACTCTTCACGTTAAACTAGTGGGACATGAGTACTGGAATGGTCATTGATTCTAGTGTGGTGCGGGTCGCACCACCGAGAATCCATTCCCTGACTCGAGAATGCCCATAACAACCCATGACAAGCAGGTCGACAGATAAATCTGATGCTCGTGACAGCAGTTCATTGGCAACC
>JAOUDB010000267.1 GCA_029859485.1 Desulfuromonadales bacterium
AGAGATCTTGAATTCCATGATCACCGGACCTGGAGTGGCAAAGGCCTTCTTGATCACCTCTTCAACCTCTTCCGGCTTGGTTGCCTTAAGCCCTGTTGCTCCGTAAGCTTCTGCGAGCTTGGTGAAATCGATTGGCAGCTCCATGCAGGTCTGGCTGTAGCGCTTGTCGAAAAAGAGCTGCTGCCATTGACGGACCATACCGAGGAAGTTGTTGTTGAGAATCACAATTTTTACAGGCAGCCGGTACTGAACCAGGGTCGCCAACTCCTGTGAGTTCATCTGGAAGGAGCCGTCACCGGAGACATCAATGACCTGTCGTTCGGGGAAAGCGGCCTGAGCTCCGAGCGCAGCGGGTAAGCCGTAACCCATGGTACCGAGACCTCCCGAGGAAAGAAAAGTGCGGGGCTGGGTAAAGTCAAAGAACTGCGCCGTCCACATCTGGTGCTGACCGACCTCCGTCGTGACAATGGCATCGTCGTTGGAGAGTTCGCGCAACTTCTCAATCACAAACTGCGGCTTGATTTCGGTTTTAGACGGTTTATAGGACATCGGGTGCTCTTTGCGCCAGGCGGAGATTTCCTCGATCCAGGGCTTGTGTGCTGCGTTTGCTTTCGCGACGTCATCCTTCATCTCGCCGAGAGCCTTGTTCATTTTCTTTAATACGTCTCGCAAATCACCGACAATCGGCAGGTCGACGCGGACGTTTTTCTTGATAGACGTTGGGTCAACATCCACATGAATGATCTTGGCGTGTGGCGCAAAGGTGTCTATCTTGCCAGTGACGCGGTCATCGAAACGTGCGCCAAGAGCAATCAGCAGATCAGAGTTAGTAACAGCCATATTGGCGTAATAGGTGCCGTGCATACCGAGCATTCCCAAAGAGAGCGGATGCCGCGTCGGGAAACTGGCCATACCCATCAAGGTCGTCGTAACCGGGGCCTGAAGAGTTTCCGCCAGCTCCATCAATTCAGCGTGAGCATCAGTCAGAGTCGCACCGCCACCAACGTAGAGCACGGGCTTCTTGGCAGAGAGCATCATCTTGACAGCTTTTTCGATCATGCGCACGTTACCGCTGAAAGTGGGCTTGTAGCCGCGCAGTTCAACCTTGTCGGGATATTCGAATTTGGCTGTGGCCATCTGGATATCCTTGGGCAAATCAATGACCACAGGACCGGGCCGACCGGTCCGGGCAATGTAGAAGGCCTGTTTGATGATGCGGGCCAGGTCCTTGATGTCTTTGACCAGGTAGTTATGCTTAGTGATCGGTCGGGTGATGCCGACGAGGTCCGCCTCCTGGAAGGCATCATTGCCAATCAGACCTGTTGGGACCTGGCCGGTAATGACAACCATTGGAATCGAATCCATATAAGCATTGGCAATTCCGGTAATTGTATTGGTTGCTCCGGGACCACTGGTTGCAATGGCGACACCGACCCTGCCAGTCGCACGCGCGTAACCGTCGGCAGCATGTACGGCCGCTTGTTCGTGACGCGTCAGGATGTGCTTTATGGGTGACCCCATCAGGTCATCATAAATATTAATGACCGTCCCACCGGGATAGCCAAAAATTGTATCAACGCCTTCCTCAATCAGGCTCTCCAGAAGAATTTTCGAACCAGTCAATTTCACTTTCTTTACTCCTCAAACGAACCGCAAGAAGCGGCTCGAATTATAAATCTTGAATTTCAAACTCCAAATTGATAACCAATTCAAAACTCAAAACTCAGCACTCAAGATTGCTTTACGTCTACGCCTCGCAGACCGCACCGGTGTTTGCCGAGGTTACGACCTTGGCGTAGCGGGCCAGCCAGCCCGTCTTGATCTTGGCCTCGGGAGCCTTCCAGGCTGCCTTGCGACGAGCAAGCTCATCGTCGTTGACCAGCAGTTCCAGCTTACGCTTCGGGATATCCAGAAGAATCTTGTCGCCGTCTTCGACCAGGGCAATCGGACCACCCTCGGCTGCTTCGGGAGAGATATGCCCAATACAGGGGCCGCGCGTACCACCGGAAAAACGGCCATCCGTAATCAGTGCGACACTGTCGCCCAGACCGAGACCCATCAAGGTCGCGGTCGGGGCAAGCATCTCCCTCATTCCAGGGCCACCCTTGGGCCCCTCGTAACGAATCACCACTAGGTCACCGGCAACAACCTGACCACCCATAAGGGCCTCCATGGCGTCCTCTTCAGAATCAAAGCAGCGGGCACAGCCTTCAAAATTCATCATCTTTTCAGAAACCCCGGACTGTTTAACAACAGAACCAAGTGGCGCGAGGTTACCGAAGAGGATGGCGAGGCCACCTTCCGCCCGCACCGGGTTACTGAGCGGCTGAATCACGTCTTCATCCACAGAAGCAACGCTCGCCACGATCTCTTTGACAGTAGGCCCGGTCAAGGTCGGGTTATCATTGATCCGGTCACGTAACTGGTAAAGGACACCGGTGACACCGCCGGCGGTGTCGAGGTCTTCCATGAAATGTTTGCCACCGGGGTTCATTGATGCAAGCTGCGGAGTTTCGCGACCAAGGCGATCAAACTCTTCCAGTGGCAGCTCAACTCCAGCTTCACGGGCAATCGACAAGAGATGCAGAACGGTATTACTGGAACCGCCGAGAGCCAGATCCACGCGAATGGCATTTTCAAAAGCCGCCTTGGTCATGATCTGCCGTGGGAGAACTTGCTCTTGAACCAGTTCGACGATGCGCTCACCACTGGCAAAAGCGATGCGACGTTTCAGTGATGAAACCGCCAGTGCCGTGCCACAACCCACCAGACTCATGCCGAGAGTTTCCGTAAGAATTGCCATGGTGTTGGCAGTGAAGAGACCTTGGCAAGACCCGGCTGTCGGACAAGCTTTGTCTTCACAGGCCATCAACTCCTGTTCATCCATAACACCGGCCTTGTACTGTCCCATCGCCTCAAACGTATCGGTAACAAAAGAGAATTTACGCCCCTCGCGGCCAGACCCGGTCATCATTGGCCCGGCGGTTACAACGATACATGGGATATTCAGGCGCGCTGCAGCCATGAGCATGCCCGGGGTGATTTTGTCGCAGTTGGTCAAAAGGACCAGACCATCAAGGCGATGGGCCTCGGCAACCGACTCAACCATATCGGCAATCAGTTCGCGGGTTGGCAGAGAATAGTGCATGCCGCGATGGCCCATGGCGATGCCGTCGCAAACTCCGGGGATGCCGAAGATAAAGGAATGACCACCACCTGTGTGTACACCTTTTTCGATGAAGCGCTCGAGATCACGCATCCCGGTGTGACCAGGGATCAGGTCGGTAAAGGAAGAAGCAATCCCGATAAAAGGTTTGTCCATTTGTTGTTGTGGAACACCAGTTCCTTTTAACAAAGCACGGTGTGGTGTACGTTCAAAACCCTGGGTGATGGCACTGCTTCGTTTCTCAGTCATTTCCTTCGATTCTCCTGTAAACAAACCCTGTTCGATTCTTCGACAAATGTATCGGTCTTTATACCCGTGCAGGCACAAGAGGTAAAGGCCAAAAAAGCAAAACCGGACCGCTCTTTCACCTGAAGTGGCAAAAGTGGCCCGGTCTCATAGAAGAACAGGGGTCGATATGCATCAGACCCCTGTTTTGTTCAGTTAATTATCTGTTATTGGCGCAAGTCCTGAAGAATGGACTCCATCTCGTCTTTCCCGGCCAATTTCAACTTCTGGATTTTCTTGCGTTCAATATCTGCCTCATCAGAGAGGTAAGTCATTTCTTCATATTCCTGCAATTTTTTCTCAAAGAGAAGATGTTCTTCGTGCAGCTTGCGGAAACGGGGATTCTCTTCACTTAGACGCTGGATCAAATCCTGGTCCTTCTCTGGCATGTGCACCTCCTGATTCTATGGATGGAATAAAGGGTTGGTCTGTAAAAAATAACGAACGCATAGCGGGGTTGTCAACTAGAATCCCTCGATTTTTCCTTCATAGCCAAATTAAGTTCCGCTTCGGAAGGACGAAGATAGGAAGGCATCATCTCTTCCGCAGAGAAAGTGCCTCCAGCCTGCCATTCTGAGAGGGCAAGAACAGCGGCAGCACCCGCCCGTGGCAAGTTCAAAAAGTCAGGGGCGAAATGTGCTCGTGAAGCCAACTGTCGCACAATCAGTGACCGGTAAACGAGGGCACCGTTACCGACAAACAAAGTGTCAGCTGTTATTTCAGCAAGGAGCTTTTCGGGTTTGACCACCAGTTCTTCTGTTATAGCGCGAGGAAAACCGGATTCCCATCGGTAAAGGCAGCTGTAGACTTCTTGTTTGCGTGCATCCAACATGACACAGATCGGCATTTGTGTGAAAGGCAGCTGCATGGCCAGGCATTGTAACGATGATACGCCCACCAAGGAGCAGCCGAGCGCCAGTGAAAGCCCTTTCGCCATTGCCAAACCGACGCGCAGCCCGGTAAAGGCTCCCGGTCCACGAACGATACCGATAGCGTCTAGGGAGTCCTTGGTCAACCCTGTCTTGACCAGGAGGTCATCGATCGCGGCCAAAAGCCATTCCGTTGGAGTTTTGCGAGAATCCAGGTTGAACTCTGCCAGCAGATGTTCACCGTCATTTAAGGCAACACTTCCCGCAGGAGAGGCCGTTTGAATTGTCAGGAGAATTGGCGGCAAGTCAGTTTCCTATCATACGTACGATATCGTTGTAAAAAGCCAGTACCATCAACAGCAGCAG
>JAOUDB010000268.1 GCA_029859485.1 Desulfuromonadales bacterium
CTTCTTTTCAACCGGCGCAAGCTCTTTGGCCAGAGTCTTTTTAGCAAGGGTCTCCCCTTGCAGTTGATCCTCCAGAGATCGTAGCCGTTCTTCCAGCTCCTGAACCCGGTCATCGTCCTGCCCTGTGGCAGCCTCCCGGATGCTCACTTCCAAACCACTGGCTTCTGTCTCACGGACCATTTTTTCAAGGGAATCAATGATCTTATGAGCCTCCTGAAGTTCGTTGTCCAGAGCCTCCCTCGCAGCTTTCTCCTGGTCAACGCGAAGAGTCAGCGCCTTTACCTCCTGATCAAGCGCTGCAGAGGATTCAGGCTCAGCACCCCCCGATCTGGACTTTAATTCTTCAGCGGCAGACTCAGCCTGCTTCAGAGACTGTTCCAGCTCAGAGATACGACGATCATTTTCTGAAGCTCCTCTCTCCAGACGCTTGCGGACACTAAGTTCCTGATCAAATTCTTGGCGAAGGCTCTCGTTCATCTTGACCAGTTCGGCGTACCGCCCTTCCGTTTCTTGCAGATCGGCAGACTCAGCGGCATGGGCCTGACTCAAGCTCTTTGCCTCTTCGAGACTCTTCTGCAAACCATCATGCTTTTCAAGGGCCAAAGAGAGTTCTTCTTTCAAACCCTCATTTTCCTGCCCCAACGCGGCATAGAGGTCTTCCAACTCCTGGAGTTCGACGTGCTTGGCGGCATTGGCCTGCCCAAGGCTCTCAGCCTCCTCAAGACTCTTCTGCAAAGTCTCTTGCTTTTCAACAGCAATCGCCAGTTCCTCTTTGAGACTGTCCTTAAGAGCGATCGTCTCGTTAAGCTGTTCCTCTGCCTTATCCAACTGAAACCGCAACTCGTCCGAGAGTTTAACGGCTTCACTGAAACCATCAGCCCTCTGCTCCGCGGTCTTGAGCTCCAGATCAAGGGCCTTGATCCGGAGTTCCGCCTCTCTGCAGCTCTTATCAAGCTGCGTCGCCTCAGACTCCTGCTCTCCGAGCTGAGCAAAGGCCTCCTCTCGAAGGTCTTCAGACTCTTTAAGATCATTCTGCAAAGCAACAATCTTCTCATTGGCAGATTTGACATCATCAACAAACTGTTTTTGTTTCTCCTGTTCTTCAGCCAAAGCGTCTCGGGCAGAAGTCAAATCGGCATCAAGCGACTTGATGCGATCATTCAATGCGACAAGCTTGCGCTTCTGCTTTAAAACATCTGAAGACTGCGTTTCGACATCAACCAGGAGCTCCTCGAGTTCCTGGATGCGTTTTTCCGCAGCAGACGTAATGGCCTCGCTGAGTTCTTTTTGCGAGCGTGCTGACTCAGCCGCGTTTTCTGCTTCTTCCAGCCTTGCAGTAAGATCTTTAATCTGGGCCAGAAGTGTCGTCTTCTCATTATCGGCAGATTTTTGGGGAGAGAATAAATCCTCAAGAAGTTCTCGCAGCGCACCAGACCGATCCTGTATGCGTTTTTCAGTGCTCAGCTTGAGGGCAGCTCTTTTCCCCTGCAGACTTTCGGGTTTTTCGTCACAGGTTGCCTGAAGATCGGCAAGTATTCGTTGGCGCTCTGTTCGTTGACGCTGTGCTTCGGCGGGAGAGGCAATGCCAGGGACATCGCGCAGAACAACCTCAAGCATGGCAGGACTGAGCTTCAGATTGACGTTTTCCAACTGGAAGCCAAGATCAAAAAGGGCCTCCTGCCCGTACTTCCACAAGGCTTTTTTATCTGTACCGGCGACGGTAAAAATCAGGGCTTTTTTCAGGCTTTTGGCATAGAAGGCGACGCGACAGCGCTTTTCATCTTTATCCAGATAGTCGCAGAGTGAGGCCTGCAATTCGTATTTGTCCTGGACATCGCTGCCAAAGGAGACGGCAAAAGTTGAGCGACAAAGTTGTTGGATCTCTTTCGCTTCAGTTTCGATGAAACCTTCATGTTCGTAAAGAAGCATTATTTTCCCCCGGAAACAGCTGTGATTTTCTCTTCACAAAATGCCATATTTTAAGGGCTGATAGCAAGCTATCAACCCTTAAAATAAAACGAAACATTAATAATTTCAGAAGCCTGAGCAGGAAAAACTAGCCCTGCGCCTGCACTGCTGTAATCGCCGAGACCGAGACGATATCATCGACAGAGCAACCACGCGAAAGATCATTCACCGGCTTGGCCAGGCCTTGAACTATTGGGCCAACCGCTTCAGCACCGGCAACACGCTCGACCAGCTTATAGCCAATATTACCTGCATCAAGTGTTGGAAAAATCAGGGTGTTGGCCTTACCGGCAACAGCTGAACCGGGAGCTTTTTTCTCGCCAACCTTGGGCAGCAACGCTGCGTCTGCCTGAAGCTCACCGTCAATCTGCAGATCAGGGGCAAGCTGTTTGGCGATTTCAAGAGCTTCGAGAACCTTGTCACAATCTTCGTGGCTGGCGCTACCCTTGGTTGAGAAAGAAAGCATGGCAACACGGGCATCAACACCGAGGAAGCTTTTGCAGCTGCTCGCGGTGGAGATAGCAATCTCTGCCAGGGCCTGGGCGTTAGGGTTAGGATTCACCGCGCAGTCAGCGAAACACAAGACACCGTTCTCGCCGAAATCTGGGTTCTTGGTTACCATCAGGAAGACGGAAGAGACTGTCTTCATACCCGGAGCGGTACCGATGACCTGAAAGGCTGCACGTAGAACATCACCGGTGGTGTTGTAGGCACCTGCGACCATTCCACCGGCATCATCTTTACGAACCATCATCGCGCCAAAGAAGAGGTTGTCTTCTCCGGTCAGGATTTCACGTGCCTGTTCTGCCGTCAGCCCCTTTTTCTCACGCAGCTTCACCAGCTCTGCGACATAATCATCGAGTTGCGCGGCATTCTTCGGATTGATCAAGTCCACTCCGGCCAAAGAGACACCAAGCTCACCGGCTTTTGTTTCAAGAGCAGCCGCGTCTCCAAGCAAAACGACTTTTGCCAAACCATCCTTGGTGATCAGCTCCGCAGCCTGAATCATACGATCATCATAACTTTCCGGAAGGACAACAGTCTGGAGACTAGTGCGAGCCTTGGCTTTGATCTGGTCTACGAGATGCATAATCTGCTCCTTTAAGTACAATGTTGGTTTTATTAAAGATGAAAAATATACCGGATGGTTTCTGAGGCGTCAACTTCTTTCCCTGTCAGAAAGATATGAGAACCTGCTTATTCCATGGTGGCAGAAACCTGCAAAAGTGTACTACAATAAGATGTTTATTTACTGAGGTAAGATGACGTCCGAACAAAGACAAAACCGCATCATCACCGGGTTCATACTGCTTTCGCTGCTGCTGCATCTGCTTTTGCTGCTGCTGCCCAAAGACAAGCTGTTCCCGGAAGAAGCCCCGCCGGAGCCGGTCTATGTCGAGGTACGTCCACCCCAACAACAGGAACGGGAACTCGACCTGCCGATTCGCGAGGAGCTGGAAAAGCCTCGCGAGAAACCGGCCAAACGTTTGGCGGAGAAGGATCAGGTCGTCGAAAAAGAGATGGCGCCCGAAGCACAAGACACGGAAGACCGCGAAAAAATTGTACGTTCTCCGAAACCTGCTCCGAAACCTGCTCCGAAACCTGCTCCGAAACCTGCTCCGAAACCTGCTCCCCCTGAAGAGCAAGCGAAGCCGCGCAAAGAAGTCGTCGAGCAAAAAACCGAACCTGATCTTGAGCTACCATTCACGCCGGATGGCTGGAAACAGAAGCCCGAGAAGAAGCCGTCCCGGGAAGTTCCCGACCTGCAGACCCTTACACAGATTTCACCTGCTGCCCTGTCTAAAATTGAAAGTGACTGGCGGCGCAAATACCGAGCTGATGTCGAAAGAGGCGATACCGTATGGATGGACAGTCAACAGGACTTGCTCCACTCCTTTATGCGGAGGTTCCGGACCAACGTTTACAATGTCTGGAACTACCCGGGCTCTGCGGTCCAGAGAGGCCAGCAAGGAACCTGCCTGCTACGCATCACCATAGATCGTCGGGGAAACATCAGCGATGTGCAACTGCTCGAGAGTTCCGGGCATCGGATTTTGGACGATGAAGCGATAACTGCCGTGCGCCAGGGCGCCACCTACGGTCCCTTACCAAGGGCCTACCCACATGAAGAGCTGAAGATCATGGCCTTCTTCGATTACCGCCTCAGCGGCAATGTCAGCAGATCCTCACGTCGCCGACCCGGGGCGATTTACTAAAACACCAAGCAGGAATGCTGCCCTTTGTCCGCCGACTTGATGTCTGATCACTGGATAGCCTATAGTTATATTAGGCAGCATCCCTGTTGTCTGAAAAAAGCGTTATTCCTCTGGCATTCAAGCATCTGGAAAGGAATCTGTAATGACTCGCTCGCTATCTATTTTTCTTTTGTCCTTCGGCTTGGCCTCTTTATTGGCATCACCGACGTTGGCAGAAGAGCAGGCTCAACTGCCTTTGATAGAAATATACAAAGCCCCTGGCTGAGGTTGCTGCGGCGGCTGGGGCAAACACCTTGAAGACGCAGGCTTTCGCGTGACCTCTGAGGATGTTCGTAACATCTCTGAGATCAAAAACCGATACAGCGTCCCGGTTAAGCTCCAGTCTTGCCATACAGCCATCGTTGATGGCTACGTATTGGAAGGACATGTACCTAAGACAGAAGTGATTCGATTGTTGCAGGAAAGACCCGAGGTTATCGGCCTGAGCGTACCCGG
>JAOUDB010000269.1 GCA_029859485.1 Desulfuromonadales bacterium
TGCTGTGACAGGTTTCTCGACAAGCGGTCGTTAACAGTTAAGACCAGCGAGCCTTCGTTGGCAGCAAGATACAGAGTCTTATCCATTATTTTTGTCCGACCTTTCATCATGGCAACAGGATAACTTCTGCATATGACGGAATACGACACAGCAAAAGCAGGCACCAATAGCATCAGCGAAGAGGTCCAGCCACTCTGCGGTCCTGCCGGTCTGTGACAGGAGTTGCAGAATTTCCAGAAGTGCGCCGTAAATAACAGCGGTAACCCCTGCCAACCACCAGGGTTTGTTCATAGAAAATGGCGGGCAGAGAAAAGCTTGCGCCAGCAAAATTGACAAGAGGCCATAAGCACCGGCATGTAAGAGCTTATCCCAACCCAGGACGCCGGGAAGTTGCGGAGGTGAAGACGTTAACGAAAACCAGAGAATGATGAGTGCCCAAAGGACAGGTATGAATAAGCGAAGAATATGTACCGACTTACTTCCTGGGTTCATGATGGGCGGTAGAGTACATTAATTCTGAGGATAAAAAAAGACTCAACCAGAGGTTGCTGAATGTGGTACCGGTCTGAAGCAAATTTGGTATGCTGTGTATAAATTTTTGCTTGTAACGAAGGTTAAGAAAACCTTGGGCTCGGAGGCTTGGTTTGGCTGAAGTAAAACCTGCCTGTTAAGGGATTTCACCCAGAGTTTGCCGAGCTGAATGATAACACTTTCTTCTGTTGGACTTTGATCTCGCTGCCATGTATATTTTAGCTCTCATTATTTAAAAGCATCGATTCCCTTAAGAAATACCACGAAGATCTGGAGACAAAAATGGCAAAAATATTATTTTCGGTTTTAACTCTGATTCTGTTTTTATCAACAACTGGTCACTCTTACATTAGAGACTATTCCAAGGTAAAACATCAATGGACTTCGCAAGAGAGTAGAGCCTACATTTCCGGAAGAGCTAAATTTGAAGATGGCACACAAGTCATCAATTTGTTTGTCGTTGATTTCGATAAAGGTCGTGAATGCAGTCCCGTATTTAAAATTGCTTTTATGGATAATTATGAATATGGAGAGGTGGAAAAGACCGTCCCAATGGAAGCCGGGACGATAAAACTGTATATCGACAATAAACTTAGTTACGATGGACCTATCGTAAACATCATTTATTCCAATGGTATTGAGTTCGGAGCCGTTATATCGCCTGAGGTGTTAACAAGCCTCTCCAGCGGTGACTACCTGACGGTAGAATTAGTCGACAAGATGGACATCCTGTTTAATCTGAACGATGCAAAAAAACATATAGATTCAGCGCAAAAAAGCTGTTCACAAGGATTAACAACTGAATAGATTTTAGAGCCCCTTGCAGGAAAACCAGGGGCCACATTTAAGCAAACAGATTCACTGGCAGGGAATTATCCCTCGATGACCAGGATCAACTGATGGCAGGAATGTTCATCGAGGACCTGCGCATCAACCCGTATTTAATGAGATTTTCGATCTTTGAGAAGCTTTCCCTCCGTGCTGATTGAAGCCTGGTCGTACCAGAGTATGAGCTGAAATCAACGGGAGCCCTCTCTTTATTAAACACCCCGCTCAGCAATCCAGATAGCATGAAGATCACCTTTATTATCCTGTTCGGGGACGCGGGTTTGTTTCACCTTGAAGCCAACCTTTCGCAAACGCTCCATAAAGTTACGGCTCGTCGCAGCCGACCAGACGGCCAGGATCCCTTCCGGCCGCAGAGAATTATAAGCCTCTGTCAAACCATCGGTTGAATAGAGCCAGTCATTCTTCTTACGGGTCAAGCCATTTGGACCGTTATCGACATCAAGCAGGATCGCATCATAGTTTTGCTTTTGTGAGCGAATACGCTTGGCAACATCCCCCTCAAGAATTGTGGTTCGCTTATCCTGTAGCGGATGCTCCGCGTATTGACCAAGAACACCCTTGTTCCAGGCAACCACACCCGGCACCAGCTCAGCAACCACAACTTCTGCATCCTCCCCAAGATGACGCAACGCGGCGGCCAGCGTAAAACCCATACCGAGGCCACCAATCAGGACCCGTGGCTGAGTACGGCCTGAGATTTTGCGACAAGCAAGTTCAGCCAAGGCATCCTCAGACTGGTGCGCCCAGGTATTCATCAAGACTCCCGAGCCCTTGATGCTGATGGAGTATTCCTCATCACACTTAAAAAGTTGAAGTTCACCACCATTGCCCGGGATCTCGGCCGTATCAACCAATTCCGCCGCATCCATTGTTTCATCGCTATCTATTAAAAGCATAAGAATAATCTACTAAATATTGAGAAGATTTCAGGGGCCTCTAAATGCAGAGGCTCAAACCTTAAGTTGGAGTAAAAAACGACCATTTCGATTTCGATCACCCCGAAGGATGTTATAATCTAGCCATTAAAGTTAATCATTACCACATGGAGGCCTTATGTCTGAAGAAGTAAAAGACGAATGTAAAGATCCGGCGAGACACCATCTGCATCTCTGTGAGTTAAGAAAAAAAGGGCTCAAAGAGGAAGTCGCAGCCCTAATGGTCGATCCGGGGCATACCTGTCACAATTGCAACGGCGTCGCCAGGAATGCACTGGACCTCTGCAACCCGAGTCCCTTTGCCAAGATATGACTTCAAGAATCAAACAGGAT
Organism: Desulfuromonadales bacterium; assembly: GCA_029859485.1. Classification (GTDB taxonomy): domain Bacteria; phylum Desulfobacterota; class Desulfuromonadia; order Desulfuromonadales; family BM103; genus M0040. Next base: position 2,649 of record JAOUDB010000269.1, read on the forward strand.
AGACGTCAAAACCCATAGCAACAAACGATCGCACGAAAAGAGCCCCTGCAATACGGGCTCTTTTTTGTTACCCACCAAAGGATTCAATGACATCGTGCGCCACGCGCTCACTATAGGCATTCAGCTTCCAGTGTCCGGGGCTCCAGCCTTTCAGGAAACGATGAAAATCGGTCCAGGCCAAGGGAAAAAGAGTTCGCCACTCCTTCTCTACCGCTTTTGCATCAACGGATGGTTGTCGTCTTGCTAGTGCCTGCTTGAGCGCTGTGAAGTAGCTATCCAGCAACCAGGCTTCTTGTCGCTGACACTCCCCTTCAGCCAGACAACTGCCGATGAAGTAGGCGATGTCCTTCATTCCGCAACCACCGCCGACATATTGGAAATCGACCGCAGCAACCTGTTCTCCGTTTTCAGAAAAACAGAAGTTGGCGAGCTTTGCATCGCCGTGGACAAATGTCTGGTAGCAGCTTTCCCGCAAGAGTCGGTCGATCGCTTTCGCAGCTTGTTTCAGAGGAAGGTCAGCAAGAGCCTCAAGCTCATCAGGGCGCGTATCGAGATGCCAATAAGTCCCTTGCCCCCACAAGCCCTCCGGCTTGCAGCCTATGAAAGTTGCGTGAAAATTGGCCAGCCAACGCAGACAGGCCAGAATCTCCTGTTCTCCAACACTCTGCCTCCGAACTGAAAAACCAGCTTCGTCCAGATCTTCAAGAACCATGAGGGTTTCTTCGCCGCGAGTCTCAAGGGCCAAGCATTGGGGAATCCGGCAACCTTCATCGCATCGGTCACTCCAGTTGGCGTACCAGGCGCTCTCCACTTCGTAGGAGCGCAGCTTCCTCAAGTGTGACCAGTTGGTGTTCCATCCGCGGGGGTGATCTCCCTGTTCGGCAACATGAACATGTTTGACCACGACCCGCTCGCGATCTGCACCGGACAATCTGTAACGGCGGATAGTCCCGTAGCCACTCCAAAGCTCCTGAATCACTTCGATGAGTTCAATATCGCTGGCGCCCGTGGCTTTTTTGATTATGGCGGGAAAATCTTTATGCATGGTCTATATGCGATTCGCTAGTGAATTCAGCATTTCCTGTATTTCCGGATTTAAAGAAGTCAGGACTTTATATCACAAACAGGAGCCCTTATTTATCACCTCTTCAACAAAGAGATTAAAGCGCACCTGTTCTGCAGAAACCAGCAGAATTAAGTCTCTGTTATAATGACGTTGACTGCTAAGATCACCGAGCAACAGGATTACAATTCATGCAGGGAGCTGTCTTATGTCAGTGCATAAAAGCGGTTTTTATTTATTAATATTGGCTGTTCTGTCTTCAGCTATCCTCTTTTCGGCGGCAACACCTTCAAATGCAGAGCTCGAGCAATGTGGCGTGTTGGACCCTTCGTATCGCCCTGATCCTGCTGCCATCGCAACACTACAACAGGTTGCGCAACCAACGGAAATCGTTGTCTTCTACGGGGCATGGTGTACAGACAGCCATCGTGAAATTCCACGTTTCCTTAAAATTATCGAAACAGTGGATAATCAGAAGATTACCGTGACAGACTACGGTGTTAACCGCCAAAAGCAGGACGAATTAGGCAAGTTTGAGATCTACGGCATTGAGTTCGTGCCGACATTTATTGTAATTCGCAACGGCATTGAACTCGGGAGAATTATTGAGCGTCCCGACAGATCTTTGGCAGAGGATCTTGCTGCGATCATGTCTTCTGAAAACTGACATAAAGCGGTGACACATTAGTCATGTGTCACCGCTTCACTCAGATAAACTGTTTCATCATTTCTAAAGTAAAATCATCGACATTGTCTAAGGTGACACGATGTGCGATACGCGCTTTTTCAGCATGATTGCGTAGCTCAGAATCGTGCAGGTCTTCTAGTTTTGAGAAGATGCCAGTACGTCTACCAACCATGTAGATCAACTGTTCTTCAGGCGGCATCGCAAGAAAAGCTCTGAGGGGTGCCGTCATCCGCTCTTTGTCTTCCGGCAAACGCCCCTCCACCTCCTGAAACA